>JAKPPK010000234.1 GCA_029547385.1 Candidatus Latescibacterota bacterium | reverse complement strand
GAGGTCCGCACCGTCCACACGCAGCGCCGGCGACAGCCCGCGCACGGCAAATCCGGGCCAGGATGGGCAGGAGATGCCGACGGTGCCCGTCGGGGTAACCTCGAGTTGGGTCGTCTCGTGTTTCATTGTGGGTCCTGTTCTTCCGAGAGATTTTTCACTCCGTCTGGAATGACGAGAAGCGCAACGGCCACGAGAAGAAGGGCCGCCGGGCGATCAACCAGGATGTTTGTCTCACTCGCACCCGGTGCAAGTTCCCTTGGCCTTCTATCCGATCAGCGCGGTGATGCGCCGCAGGCTTGTGCCGGCTGCGTGGTCGAGGTTTTCGTACCCGCCGCCACCACGAAGGGGCGAGCACATTTCGTACGCAACATAGCCGTCGAACCCGCCCTCTTTCAGCCCGCGGAAGAACGCATTCAGGTCAATGAACCCCTCCCCAAGCGGCACCGCGCGCACCATATCCGGCAGCCTTCGGTAATTGACCAGACCCGGCTCGTACGCCCACCGAGGGATCCGCACGTAGTCGGCGAGTGTCGTTTGCACCATGCGGGGAGCCAATCGTTTTGCGCAGGCGTACAGGTCCTCTCCCAGCAGGGCCGGCACCCAGGGGTCGTACATCGCCTTACAGTTCGGGTGGTTCACCTCGTCGAGAAACTCGACGTACGCATCCGTAGAAATTGCCGTGTCATGGTGATTCTGCACGCCCAGCACAATACCCTGATCGGCCGCCACCGTTGCAGCTTCACGTATGCCGGCCACGCATTTCTTCCAGTCGGTGACGTACGAGTGGTCATCGGTGGAGTACCCCGTGAATACGCGGATAACGTGTGCATCGAGAAGGCGGGCGATACGCGCAAGTTCCCGCACGTACAGCACCTGCATCTCACCTAAGGGTACCTCCGGAGCGGGGCCGGCAGTGAAGTCTGTGTATGCCGCGATGGTGACGATCTCCACATTGGTGGCGGTGGCTCGTTCCCGGATACGCCTGATTCGTTCCGGGCTCGCGTCGAGGACGGAGAGATGCGGCCTCTTGCCCATCAGTTCGACGGCCGGGTAGAACAGCTTCGCCGCTCGTTCGATGAACGACTCTACGTCCAGCGTGTCCTGACCCCAGAGCCCCGCGTAGCTTACGGAGAAGAGAACCGGTGTCATACGTATCCCTCCCGAATGGTTTTCTGTCCGGCGTTCCGCCATTAACGGTAGTCTGTCTGCCGCGCAGGGCCAAGAGCGGGATGGCTGCCCACTGCTCAGCTTTTCGGGAGTCATCTACAGGTCGCAGATTTCGTTAACTTTTATATGTGTTGCATGCTACCACCCCCGTTTGAGAAGGAATCCGCGCTATGTACCGCATGGGTCAAGAGGAAGTAGACGAAGTCGCGAAGGTCATTCTGGCGAAGCAGTTGTTCCGCGTGGGCGATCCGAAAGCGGGGCACCTGCAAGAGGTAGATCGTTTCGAAAAGGAGTGGGCGGAGAAGATCGGAACGGATTACGCGCTCATGGTAAGCGGAGGCGGCACTGCCGCGCTTATCTGCGGCCTTGCGGGGATGGGTATCGGCCCTGGCGACGAGGTGATTGTCCCCGCATATACCTGGCTGGCAACTGCGTCGGCGGTCTTGTCCGTCGGTGGGATCCCCGTGCTGGCGGAAATTGACGAGACCATGGCACTCGACCCGGATGATTTCGAGCGCAAAATCGGGCCGCACACGAAGGCAGTCATCCCGGTTCACATGCTCGGGCGCCCCGCAGATATGGAGCGCATAGTCGCCATTGCCCGCAGGCACAGCGTGAAAGTGCTGGAAGACTCATGCCAGAATAACGGGGGCATGTACAAAGGACGGCGGACCGGTACGTGGGGGGACGCGGGAGCATTCAGCCTCAATTACTACAAAATCATCTCCTGCGGCGAAGGTGGAATACTGGTAACGAACGACGAGAAGATCGCTGAACGCGCCGTAATCTTCCACGACTCCGGCACGGCGTTCCGCCCCAAGGCAGGCGAACTCACTGAGCCAATCTTCATTGCTCAGCAGTACCGCGCATCGGAGGTCATGGGCGCCATTGCGCGAATTCAGCTCCAGCGTATGGACGGCATCATCGCCGACCTGCAACGTGTTCGACGCACCATCGAAGCCGCTCTGGCAGGGGAGCCGGGCCTTAAGTTCGCCCCGAGTAACGACCCCGACGGCGACAGCGGCGTGGTGGTGGCGTTCCAGTTCGACACCGAGGCCAAAGCCCGTGCGTTTCAACAATCACCAGGCGTGGGCGGTTACGTCGGCATAGACCACGGGAAGCACGTGTACACGGAGTGGACACCCATACGCGAGAAGCGCTTCATGCATCACCCTGCCATGAACCCGTTCAACTTCCCTCAGAACAAGGGCCTGCGCGCAGATTACAGTGACACCGCCTGCCCGCGCTCGCTGGACTTGCTACGCCGCACGGTGTTCTGCTCGCTTGACCCAGATTGGACGGAGCAGAAAGTCGCGGAAAAGATCGCCGCGTTCAAGATGGCTGCGAAAGGCTGAAGAGAAGTCAACGCGCACCATTTTTCCCCGGAGGGCGCGTTCCCGCCCACCGGCAGGAGGAACCTTCATGACCATCATTGACGCGAACGCGTCGTTCGGCGCAGTGTACACACCGACGCTTGCCCCTTGCAGGACGCCGGAGGAGTTGATCGCCGCGCTTGACCGCGCCGGTGTGGACAGGGCGCTCGTGGCGGCGGATGCGATTCGCGGTGGATGCCCGTCAGAGATGAACGTCCGTGCGGCCCTGGAACTCGCTCCTCACGCGCGGTTGATGCCTGTGTGGGCCATCCTGCCGCTTGAAACGGGAGAGTTCGGCACACGGACCGAATTCCTCGATTCCATGAAACGGTACGGCGTCCGTGCACTGGCGGCATATCCCTCGAAACACCGGTATCTGCTCGACCGGGTGGGCTGCGGGGAACTCCTTGACGCCATGGTGGAGTGCCGCATTCCGCTGTTGCTGCCGCTGGAGGAGAGTTCTGGCGGCGTGGGCGGCTGGGCGCTCGCAGAAAAACTCCTGAGTGAGACACCCGGGCTGCGGCTTATCGTGCTGGGCACCGGGCCGTGGGGGGATGACCGGCTCTTCCGCCCGTTGCTGCGAAGCTTTCCCACGCTGACCGTTGAGGTCTCTCGTTACGAGCTTGACGGCGGCATCGCGGCACTGTGCGGCAAATACGGCGCAGAACGGCTTGTGTACGGTTCGGGATACCCCCACTGGGCCATGGGTGGGGCGCTGTTGACCGCACTCCATGCCGACATCCCTGAAGCCGACAAGGGACTCATTCTGGGCGGCAACATCGCCCGTATGCTGGACGAGGTGACGATATGAGCCATCCTACGCCGCTTATGGAGGAATTCCGCCGGCTCGGAAAAAGCGTGTCGTGCCCGATTATCGACATGCACGGTCACTTCGGGCCATTCAACGGCATCTTTTTCCCGAACGTGACAGCCGAACAGATGGTCGGTTCGATGGACAGGGCGGGTGTGCGGCTCATCGTCTGCAGCTCGCACGAAGCGCTGCTCGTCAACAGCGACACGGGGAACGCCCGCATGGCCGATGTGGTGCGCCGCTTCCCCGATCGTTTCCGCGCATACTGGAGCGTCAATCCGAACGAACCGGATGTCTTGCTGCGGCAGCTTGACGGACTGGCGGAGCGCAAGGAGTTTGTCGGAATCAAATTCCTCTCCGACTACCACCGCTACCCGATCACCGGCGATGCATATGTCCCCGCACTGAAATACGCGCAGGAGCACCGCATGCCGGTGCTGATGCATACATGGGGCGGCAGCAAATTCGATGGGCCTGAACTGGTGGGCGAGGTGGCCGACCGCTACCCGGACCTTGTCATTCTGATGGGGCATTCCGGTTACGGCGAGTGGGACGTGTCGATCAGCGTGGCGAGGAAACACCCAAATGTGTACCTCGAACTGACCGCGGCGTATGCAGTGAACGGGGTAGTGGAGAAGTTGGTGAACAAGGCGGGATCGGAGAAGGTGCTTTTCGGCACCGATTTGCCCTGGTTCGACCCGCATTATGCGGCGGGATGTATCCTCTACGCCCACATCAGCGACGATGACCGGCACAACATCTTCCACCGCAACGCGGAACGGATTCTGGGGCAATGCGGGAATCCGGTGAGGTTCTGACAGGGCGCACACGCCAGGCGCCGTGTGCGTCATTCCCGCCTGCCAAGATGGGGCTGCACGGGATTATTCGTCCCATGGGACGAATATGGCGCACAAGCAGCGATGTTCCAAAAACGGCCCTTCTATATGCATTGCGCCCCAAAGCGTTCATTCGCGGCGATCTACCGGGTTCCCATCCAGCGCTTGTCCTTCCACGGGGAGACCAGCGGATCGGGCGGGCAGTGAAGTCTGCCATCGACCACCCAGCCGCAGTCGCGTTCCGCCAGTTCCTTCACGAGATACCCCCGCCACGTGGCAATCTCGCTCTGCCGTGACGGATCATCAATCAGGTTGACCCGTTCTCCCGGATCAGATTCGAGGTCGAAGAACTGCTCGACGTTGATGCGCGGGAGCCAGATGAACTTGCGACGTCCGTCGGTGACGTACTGCATCTCCTGTTCGGGCGAGTAGTTCTGGCTGTGTTCCCCGTGGATGTACGGCCGCCAGTCGGACGCAGGGGCGTCAAGGAGCGGGAGCAGGCTCCGGCCTTCCGCGGTGGGGGGAATCGGGATGCCGGCGGCCTCGAACAGCGTCGGCATGATGTCGCGCAGTTCCACCACTTCGTACGCGACCGCCCGTTTCGCACCGCGGAGCTCCTTCGGAGGCACCACAATGAACGGTATCCGTGCGCTTCCCTCGTAGGCGTGGTTTTTGCGCCAGAGATGGTGGTCGCCCTGCATATCGCCGTGGTCCGCGATGAAAACAATCCACGAGTTCTCCCATGCGGCCCGGCGGTACCGGGAACACCAGTTCATGAGTCTCCCGATCTGGGTGTCGATGAACGAAACTTCCCCGTAATACGCGGCACGGGCCCGGTGAATGGCCTCCGGCGTCTGTTTGCCGCGCCACGCGTTTGGATCCACGGCGGTGACTGGATCGTCGTTACGGGCGGACCATTCTCCTACGTGAGGGGGCGGCGTCTCGCGATTATGGTAGAGGCCGAAGTAGTATCGGGGCGGAACATAGGGTGAATGGGGTCGGGCAAACGAGATGTTGAGGAAAAAGGGCTGTGTGGAGTCGTGCGATTCGAGAAACGCGAGCGACCGGCTCATGGTCCACGCGGTCGGGTGAAGGTGCTCTTCGGTATGCCACGGCCTCGCGTGCCATGAGTTGAAGGCGACCCCGTGGTCGTCCGGTGTCACGCCTTCCGGTGCGTGCGTGCGGAACCATTGCCTGTGTTCACTGTCGGGCATCCGGCCTGATTCGTCCAGTTCCATCGTCTGGAAGCCCATGGA
>JAKPPK010000444.1 GCA_029547385.1 Candidatus Latescibacterota bacterium | reverse complement strand
ATGTAGCCCATCCGCGACCCTGTGGTCCACCGTCAGGGTGACCGACATCACGTTCCGCGCTTCGATCCGGTCCACCTCGAAGCAAATCTCCCTGCGGATAGCGCCCACAGCAAGAATCGCCGCTTCCGGGGGATTGATGATCGCTGAAAACTGCTCGACACCCAGCATCCCCAGGTTCGATACCGTAAACGTACCGCCTCGCGCATCATCCGGCAACAGGGAACCGCCCTTTGCGGCTGCAACGATTCGTCGATATTCCGTTGCAATCCTTTTCAGAGTCAGCGCATTGCATCGTTGAATGACAGGGACGACCACTAAATCTTCTAATCCCACTGCAATCCCGATGTTAACGGTTTCCTGCAGGATCACGCGGCCATCGGAATAGCGGGCATTCAATCGCGGCTCCGCTCCCAAGGCTCGCGCCGCAGCCGCAACGCACAGTTCGGTAATTCCGAGTCCTTCCGGAAACGCGCCACTTTCTGTCTGCAGCTTCCGAAATGCAAGTGCGCGGTCCATCTGAATGGTGCGTGTCACTGTGAACGTGGGGATTTCCTGGTGGGAAGACATCAAGCGCGAAACCATGACGGAACGCTGCCGGGGGAACTCCCACGAGCTCGGGGTGGGTTCCTTGAGGACTTTCGCCGCTGCGGCGGCCACGTCTCGGAGAACGACGCGTCCTCCTGGTCCGGAACCCAATACCCGACGGATATCTATGTTGCTGCGGGAGGCAAGTTTCCGTGCGGCGGGAGAAGCGTGCACTCGCGATTCGGTTGAAGGCGGAGCGGCAGGGGGCTCGTTTTCTCCTTCCTCCCCCGGAGCTCCAATCAAGGCGACGCGCGTCCCGCAGGAGACCACCGTATCCGGCGAGACGAAAACCCTCAGAAGCGTTCCCCGTGCAGGCGCTTCAAGTTCCATGACCGCCTTGTCAGTTTCCACCTCGGCGATAGGATCACCCGCCTCAACCTCATCCCCTTCAGCCTTGAGCCACCGTACGAGCGTGCCCTCTGTCATCGTATCGCTCATCTGCGGCAAAATGACAGGTGTTGCCATGGTGATGCCTTTCCCGCCCGAAGTTACAAACCGAGCGTCGCCGCGATTCCCTGCAGTGCCCGGACGACGTTGGATACGTGCGTTTCCAAGGGGATACCCAGTCCCTCGGTTCCGCGGACGATGTCTTCCCTGTTCACCTTCCGCGCAAACCCTTTGGACTTCATCTTTTTGAGCACTGCTTCCGCGGTAACTTCTGCGAGTGAGCGACCCGGCATAACCATCGCCGTCGCCATTATCAGACCGCACAATTCGTCCACGGCGAAAAGTGTCTTTTCCGCGTTCGTGTTCCGGGCCAGCCCGAGGTAGTCCGCATGGCTCAGAACGGCGCGCACGAACGACTCGTCGTACCCGCGACGGCGCAGTTCTTCCGCGCCCTTCAGCGGATGATCCGCCGCATCCGGGTAGCGCTCGTAGTCGAAGTCGTGAAGCAGCCCGACGTTGCCCCAGTACTCTTCCGATTCCCCGGAATTCCGGGCGTAGGAACGCATGGCGGCCTCCACGGCCAGCGCATGGGCGCGCAGGCCCGGAGACGCGGTCCATTCGCAGAGGAGAGCCCATGCCTCGTCCCTCGTGGGAAGCAATTCACCCATATATCCCCTCGCTTTCCCGGAACGGTGTTACGGCAGAAGCCTTTCCGTTGTCACCCGAGGCCACGTACGATTCACGCGGAACGCTTCCGCATACTTTTTCCCGCATTGAAGCCCGCGGTACTGGGCACAGACCCGCATGTTTTCAATTACATCGATTCCGTCGTGGTCTCGGAGCCAGTCAACCTGACTGGCATGGCAGGCCAGCATGGCCTTCTTCGTGTCGAAGACGTCGGTGATGTCCACGTATTCCTCGGGGACAAAACCGACTCCCATCACGGTGTCCATGAAAAAAACCGGGGATACCACCGCGAAGCACTCGCCATCGACGTGTTCGTGATGGGGGAGTGTCGCCACGAAGCTGCTTTTCAGCACGAGGTGAGCCAGATCGCTGTGGTCCGGCATGTAGTCGTTTGGATCGTGTGTGATAATCACATCCGGGCGCACGTCGCGGATCAGAGATGCGAGCAGGCAGACAACCTCGTCTCTTTCTGTGACCTGGAGATCAGGCAATCCGAGCGTTTCGTGCCGCAGCCCCGCGATTTTCGCAGCTTTTTCAGCTTCTTCCCAGCGTATGGGCACCAACTCCTCTGGTGGAATTACCATGTGTCCGAGAGAACCCGTACACGCGTGGCAGATCGTCACGCTGTCTCCCCGCAACGCATAGCGGACGGCGGTTCCGGCGCACAGGATCTCCATGTCGTCGGGGTGTGCGGTCACTATAAGGACATTCATGTCGCCCTGTTCCCCTCCCGGTTTTTTGGATTCACATGCGTGACGGCATTTCCCATCTTGCGGAGCAACCGCTTCCGCACGAGCGCCAGCGCCGCTTCCGCAGTTCGTGCTTTGGTGAGCAGGCGGTCGTCGCCGAACAGCTCGCGCACCACCTCGATTCCCTCGCGGTCCGCCACTGCCAGGTACACCAACCCGACGGGTTTTTCCGGAGACCCTCCGCCCGGTCCGGCGATCCCGGTTACTGCAACTCCCAGATCCGCCTGCGATCGATTCCGTATTCCGGAGGCCATGGCGGCCGCCGTTTCTGCACTTACCGCGCCGTGTGCGGCAAGTGTTGACAGCGGCACTCCCAGGAAGTCCGTTTTCGCGGCATTCGCATATGCCACGACTGCCGAAACAAGGTATCTGGAACTTCCGGGTACGTCCGTCAAGCGAGATGTTACCAGGCCACCTGTGCACGATTCTGCCACTGCGATGGTCATGTTTCGTTCGGCGAGCAACCTGCCTACC
>JAKPPK010000438.1 GCA_029547385.1 Candidatus Latescibacterota bacterium | reverse complement strand
AGCTGCCGCTTGAGAAGGCGTTCATGCTGTTCGAGCCGGGGCCGGTCATTCTGGTCGCCACGAACGACGGCGGAAAGAAGAACCTCTGGTTTTGGTACTCTAAAACTGACCACTTTAGAGGCGAACGACAGCCGAAAATTGACCACCTGACCCTTGCTCCGGATATCATCGGCGGGGACGAACAGCACGACGATGAAACCGGAGGGGAAAGGATGCTCAATGTGGATCAATACGAATACATACGGACGGCTCAGCGAGTCTACGGCAAGAACGTGAGCGAAATAGCCAGGGAGACAGGGCATTCGCGAAACACGGTGAAGAAAGTTCTGCGGGGGGAATTTACGGGATACTCCGCACGGAAGACCCAGCCGTATCCCGTACTCGGCCCCTATCACGAGATCATTTACAAATGGCTGGAAGGGGACCTTGAAAGTCCGAAGAAGCAGCGCCATACGGCGAAGCGGATATACACCCGTCTGGTGAACGAATGCGGGTTTGCAGGAAGCGAAACGACGGTGCGGCGTCACGTTGCGGCGGTCAAGAGAACGCTCGGCTTGAACTGTTCCGAGGCATTCATCCCCCTGGAGCCGTCACCGAGAGGGGAAGCGGAGGCGGACTGGGGAACCGCCGCGGTGATCCTCGGCGGAGAAGCTGTGCGGGTGAAATGCTTCTGCATGAGATCGAAGTACTCGGGAAACCCCTTTGTCCGGCTCTACCCCTGCGAACGACAGCAGGCCTTATTCGACGGGCTCAGCCGGGGATTCCTCTATTACGGCGGAGTCTTTCCCGTAGTGATCTTTGACAACCTGACCGCGGCGGTGAAGAAGGTCCTCCTCGGAAAAGAGCGGAAAGAACAGGAAAGCTTTGTCCGGTTTCGCTCCTGGTACACCTTCACCGGCCGTTTCTGCTCGCCGGGACGGGGAAACGAAAAGGGCGGAGTCGAAGGACTCGTGGGATTCGCCCGAAGGAACTTCCTTGTGCCCCTCCCCCAGGGAGAAAGTCTGGAAGACATCAACGACAGGCTTGTGGAGGAATGTCTCGCCTACGGCTCCCACAGGATCACCGGCCGGGAAGGAAGCGTGAGGGAACTGCACGAGGCGGAAAGGAAAACCCTCATGCCGCTTCCCCGCTACCCCTACGGCAACGAACAGACCGTATCGGTGAAAGCGGACAAATACGCCACCGTCATGGTGGACAAGAACCGGTACTCCGTCCCCGCCTCCTACGCGGGGCGACCGCTCAGGGCGATCCTCACCGTGGACACGATATCGGTCTACAGCGGAGAAACCCGGCTCGCGGTCCACGGACGACAATACGGAAACAACCACTGGATCCTCGATGCGGACCACTATCTGGAGCTGCTCCGGGAACGACCCGGAGCCTTCCGGGACGCCCGCCCGCTAACGGAATGGAAAAAGACGTGGAGCGAATCCATGAACACCCTTCTGGAACGGTTTCAGGAACGTCGGGGAGAGAACCGGGGGATCAAGGAATTCATCGACGTCCTGCTCCTCACCAGAAATTACGGGCAAAAGCAGGTGGAAGACGCGGTGGAACGAGCGCTGGAGAACGGACTGGGAAACGCCGCCGGAATCCGTTGCCTGCTTGAAACGGCCGGGAGGCAGGAGGATTTTGTCCGTCCCCTCGAGTCGGCGCGGTGGACCGTGCTTCCTCCGGCGGACGTATCGGCCTATTCCGCTCTGGAGACCGGACAATGAACGCGGGACTCCTCCTGCAGCTTCATGAAAACCTGAGGAGCCTCACCCTCGGCAACGCAGCCCGACACCTTGAAGAACGCCTCCGCCAGGCCGAGGAACGGGGCGCGAGCTACGAAGAATTTCTTCTGGACCTCACGGAAGTGGAACTCCAGATCCGTTCGGAGAACAGGGAAAAGAGAAGGCTGAAGGAAGCCCGGTTCCCCCTGGTCAAAACACTGGAAACATTCACCTTCGAAGAGGCCCCGCAGCTTGACAGGCGGCTCATCGGGGAACTGGCCGCAGGAGACTACATCTCCCGTCGTCGGAATGTCCTCTTTCTGGGCAAGAGCGGTTGTGGGAAGACGCACCTCGCCACCGCCCTGGGAATAGAAGCGTGTCGGAAGAACATGCGGGTGCGGTTCACGACGGCCTGCAACCTCGTCAATGAACTTCTGGAAAGCCGTGGAGAGAAAACCCTTGCCCGAACCCTTGGGAAGTACACCCGGTACGATCTGCTGATAGTGGACGAACTCGGATACGTCCCCTTTTCGAAGGAAGGAGGCGAGCTTCTGTTCCAAGTCTTCGCGGAACGACACGAACGCGGATCGGTCATAGTCACGACGAACCTTGGATTCGGCAGCTGGACGGAGGTCTTCGGCGACCCGAACATGACGGCGGCCTTGCTCGACCGCCTGACCCACAAGGCGTACATCATCGAGTGCGCGTGGGAGAGCTACAGGCTGAAGGAAACGCTGAAGGAGGGAAGAAAGAAAAGTCACATACAACTCAAAACGGCAGGCGCGGAAGAATGACCGCGGTGGTCAAAATTCGGCTATCCCTGGTGATCAGATTTGCGTTGTCAAAACCAATCGTAGATTCCGCCGAAAAGAAGCAGCCCGAAAGCCGCCGCATGGAAAAGAACGGATGCGTCCATTCATCACGCCTCCCTATAGCATGAGGGGCGGGAATCCCCGCCCCTTCACCCTTCGTCCGGAGGGTTCAAGCCCTGATCGAAAACCCCTGCGTACCGTTCGTTTCCCCGTCCTATTGAGGAGCCGCCATCT
>JAKPPK010000230.1 GCA_029547385.1 Candidatus Latescibacterota bacterium | reverse complement strand
CTGAATTCCCCGATGGAGAAAACCCGTTGCGCGACTCCCGCCTGGAAATACCTGTTTTCATCGAATACGCCGTAGTTCGGGAGAAATCGTTTGTGGTACACGCCGCAAAGGGCACCATCGCATGCAATGGCGGCGGCGTTGTAAATATCATCAGGGCAGTCTACGAAGCCGAACACAACCGCTATACCCTCACTTGCGGCAACGATTTCATCGCGTGCCCGCAGATTCTCGCGCAGAAACTCCGTCCGGAAGAGGAGGTCTTCCGGCGGGTATCCCACAGTAGTCAGTTCGGGGAAAATCACCGCGTCGACGCCTTCCTCCCGCGCACGGCGGACCCATTCAAGCACTTTGGCGGTGTTCCTCGAGATGTCGCCGACGGTGGTGTTGATTTGGGCAAGGCCAAGACGAAGAGTTTCCATCAGTCCATCACTCCGTGTCGTGCCCCGGATCATCTCCCCGGAACAAGAAGCGGGTTGTCGCCAAAAACCGAAAACGCGGCGGAGCAGCGCAGTGTAAGCATTGTGGGGTATCGACGTTCGGCCTGGATCGAAGCGGCTTCAAGGCGATCGTACGACAACGTGGGAACGATGGCGAGCCGTTTGTTGATGTGCACATTGGCACCTATGCCAAGGCGGCCCGCAGGTGCGTTCAGATGCTCAACCAGTGATGGCCCTGCGTACTCCATGTATCCCCCGCCTACGCCCAACTGACCGAATGGTTGGAACCAGTTCGGGAACTGGCGCTCACCCCAGGTCCAGCGCACAATTACCAGCAGGCGCTCCTGATAACTGGTTGTAACCGCAGTTCGAGTCGGCTGTTGCGTGTAGTCCGCCAGCAGGCCAAGAGAAGCCGTTTCCGTGAGCCGTGCGAACGTGGTCACCTCAAATGCGCGCGAGGTCTTGAGGTACCCTCCCATCGCGGTGGGAACCCCGAAGCCGGCCCCGGCGGACACAGTTACTGCCCCGGCCCGACTGCACGCGAACACCGACAGGATGACCGCGAAGGTTGCTCGTGCGCCGTTCCGCAGGAAACTGCTGGCAGGGCGTACAATGCGACAGAATGGCCGAGTGGACATACATGGAAACTACACCCCGCACATTCGGGAAACAAGCGGCGCACGGGCGTTGCAGCAGAGGCCGCTCGCTCCGCGACGAGTACGCACCCATGAGCGGTTATCGTTGCCCCGTCAGAGCCCGCAGGGGTATCTTTTCCGAAAGCAAAATTCCAGTCGTATCTCTCGAATTGGGTGCGACCGGCCTGACTTCATCCAGGGGTACTCATGGCAACAACACGAGAGCGTTCCGCGAAAAAGAAAGAAGCACCGTCGCAGACTCACGAACGAGTTTTTTTTCCCGTTCGTTGTGCCGCCGAACTGGACGGCCCGCAGGCGGGCAACAGGAGCCGATTTGCCGGAAGGGCGAAGCCTGCAGCTTCCGAAATCGCGGCGTTGCTCTGCGGCAAGCTGTGGGGCCGTGCGGCGAAAGACATCGTCTTGGTCAAGGATGCGTTCAGCGTGTGCGCAGTCAGGCAGAGCACTCCACCCAGGGTTGAGATCGCGGGAGATGTCCTGGAAGCACTCGGCCTGCGACTGAGCGGGAAGCAGATCACCGGGCCCGCAGAGACTGTCTCTGGGGCGATTGCCGTCCTTCGCCTCGCCAAAGCCTGGTCCGACGAGTTCCGACGCACTTCAGACGCGCGTGCGGCCCTGCGCGCTGCACTCGATGCCTGGGCGGATTTCCCGGCGACCGACAGGGAAGCGTGTCTGGACGTGCTGGCTATGCCTCCTCTGGACACCGGGAAAGTGTTCTCCGCGTTCCTGCGACTGGCGGGCGATGAAAAGACGCGATCCCAGCAGGGCGAGTCGGCGGATGCCTGGCGCGAACGCTGGATTACATGGGTCCTCGGACAGATGCGGATCGATCTGCCGTACGACAGGACTGCGGTTCGCGACATTCTGTCATCGGTGGATGACCCCGATGAATCGCGGGCGATGCTCTACCAGGCTATCAGGAAGTACGACCGAGGAATCGAACAGGACAACGCGGCGCGGTTGGCGGAGGAGCTGGCGTGGGCGCGGGAAGAACTGATCTTCGGGCGAATGAGCCGTGCGTTCCATAATCAGGCGCTGCTTTTTGCGAGTTCCCGTTACATCACAGTGACTGCCGAGATGGTGAGAGCGGGCGCGAGACTCGCCGCCGCGGCCTCTGTATGGCCGGCCCTCCGCCCGGCGGTAGATCGAGTGACTTTGCTCCTGCAACCTCACATGGAGGTGCCTCACACCGAACTCGCCGGTGCGATCGATCACGTGGAGGACGTTGCCGTCCAGCAGCAGAAAACGTACGTCCAGAAGTTCCTCGAACAGGAACGTGGTCAGAGCTCCCAAGCCGGTGCGACAGAGGGGCGAACGGGCGCTCTGGAAGCCGCATATTCCTCAGGCAAGCGCATTCTCGCGTCAACACGGGCAATTCGAGCTTCGCTGGCGAAATCTCCTCGAAGACCCGCCGCGTACGTAGTCATCAGCCAGCGCCCGTCACCAACAGGGTCCCACCTCGTGGCACGTATTAACGAGGGCCAGGATCCGTTTCTTGGAAAACCTGAGGACCTGCGCGAACTGGTCCGTTACGCTGGTGACAGGTTGTATGCGTCTCCCGACTACGCGTGGCTTGAGTACGCGAATCACTGGATAGAAGCAATTCCGCTGTTCATCAAGGAGCGAATCCGAGTCGATAACGGGGTCGAGATCGCGGAAACAGTCATTGATCAGGAGGGGATGGAAGAGAGTTTCCGTGAACAGATGGCGGGCTACTGGGAACGGAACATTGCGCGAACCGAATTGAGTGGCATGGCAGCACTCGCGAGGGCACTGATGTCCGGTGAGGATCCGGAAGGAAGTGACCTTTCGCTCTCCGCTGATCTCTCCCGTGCGCGGAAGGCGCTTCGCAACGGAGCAGGAGGACAAATAGCACGATTGACAGCCGCGCTGGCAATCGGTGCAGAAACAAACGCCTTCGAAATCAGCATGGCTGCAGAGTCGTCCGGCGACAGGCTGGAAGCCACCCGAAGGGTGTTATTCGGAGGGGACGCCAAACCCGGCCTGTGGACCTCAGTTCTGGAGATTCGAAAGCATTTCGCGGATTGGCCCAAGGCAGTGGACGAGGCGTTGTCGAAGGCCAGCGAGAACGACAAGAATCGTTTCAACTCGCTTATTCCCGAAGCAGAACGTCTCGCAACCATTCCTCGACGACCTTTGCCGGTCCTCCACGTCCTTACCACACAATCCGCACGCATGACGGACGGGTACATACGAACCTGGCTCGAAGAAAGTATGGCCCTGTCCCGCATCGCTCGTGAGTACGGCCTTGATGCCGACGTCAGGCAGCGCATGGATGACTATGCGCGCGAGATTGAAGCCATCGCCGAGTCTCTGGTGAAAGAACTGGGGCTGGAACCCGAAATAGAATCCATCATGGCGACAGAGCGTGTGAACAGGCGCGCCGCCATTCTTCGGTTTGTAGGCGCCAACCGCATTTTTCAGAAACAGGTCAGTTTGATCGCGGTACTTAGAGAGGTTCGCGGCGTAGCCAAGGGGGATTTGAACGCTCCTCTCGATTCACCTGAACTTGACGCTTTCACCGCAGAACACGAACGGGAGATCTCCGACAAAGCCCTCGCCAAGGTAGTCGAAAGAAATGTCGATGAGTTCGCACGTTCCATCGCCGAAATGGGTGCCAGCGCTTCTAGGGAGGACCTGCATTCCCTCCAACGCAAAGTAGTCGCCGAAAACAGCGATCTCCGCGCGGATCTCGATACGTTCACGCGTTTCGAAAGCAGAGAGGGGTTTTTCGAGGACCTGTCGGCACGCCATCCTGACTGGAAGCTCAAAGAACGACGCGAAACGTGGCTGAGAAAGCATCAAAGGCTTGCGCTGACAACTGCTCGGAAGGAGATCATCGCGGAACAGGGCCTGAACCATCTCACGCTCGATCCACGTTTCTTCCTGGAAGCAGTGGGCGGAAACAAGCGTTACCACCTCATTTACACACCAAGCCGAGTGGACCTTGGTCCCAAGGAACGGGAGTCAGTCGAAACCTGGTCGCAATGGGTAGGCGGGCGCGATAAGGAGGCTGCGCAGGCCGGGAGAAGGATATACGGCCTGATCAACAAGTCGGTGAAGCGGTTCAACAGCCTTACGGAACCAGAAATCCTCAAAACCGGTGAGAATGCCTCCATGGCGGCGCATTTCGCCTACTCCAACGCCATGGCGCTCATGGTCAATGCGGCCGGGCGTGGCGATATGGAACAACTGGGCGACGAGATGAGCCTCCGCAACGACCGCATCATACATCCTGCCGGGGAGGGGTACGGTGGCTATTGCGTGCCGAAGGATGGGCTGTTTCTGGAGTTTGTTCTCACGCTTTCTGAACGCGTCAAACTCCGCCAGCTTGGCATCGAAGAACGGTTTCACGAAACCGTTTCACAACTTGCACGCAAAATCCTCCTGAAACGGGAAGAATTCCCGTGTGACCTGGAATGGGAACGCTGGGCGGAGGAGCTTCTCGGGCGAGAGGAAGGGCTCCAGGGGCTTTTTTCGACACACTCGGGGGAGAATCCGGACGCGGCGAATCTCCGTATCCCCGTGTTCCAGATCACTCGTCTCGCCACTGTGCTCGAGCAACTGGGGCAGCCACCATTGCGTGACAACCGCGCGGTGGTGAAGAGCCTCGCGGCCCGATGGGGTATCCACACCATGGTCGCGGGTGCGGAACACGTGAATCGGTTCATGCCTTTTTACAAAGCGTGGCTCATATACGACACCATTGCCGAGGCCCGCCGTTTCGACCCGTCTGTGGCATCTCCTGAGGAATCAGTGATTGTGCTTTCCGCGGAGTACAAGCCCGACACGCAGGATGGGCGATTCTCTGTGGGCATGCGGAAGTACGAAATCCTCGCCGGAACAGGTGACCACCTCCGCTACAGCCTCGGATACGAGGCCGCCACCCTCGCGTCGCTGATGTTCGATGGGTGGTCCGTCGTGGAATCCCGACGTGGCGTGGATGATCCCGTTCTTGAACAGATTGCCAGTGCATGGGTTGGCAACAAGGATGATGTGCGTTCGGCCCTGAAATCCGTGTTCCCTGGCTACGGACCTCCGGCGGAAATGCGCCTGGTCAGTCCCATGGGGCTCTCGAAGCATGATGTGCTGCGGTACACGAGCGACACTCGACTGGAGGAGTATGCGGAGGAAGCGAGGGTCGCGCTGGTAACTGCGGGGCTGTCCGATGAAGACATCCGAGCTCATATGGCTACCTTCGGCCCCCGACTGGAACGATGGACCAGGCTGCGCAATCGCGGCGCGGCCGAACTTGCCGGGTGCCTGAAAGGGAAAGTGCACGCGCTCGCGCTGGCAGTATTGGGGCCGGAGCGTTCGTATGAACATGCGCTGCAGGGCGCAGACGTGTTCGATGTCGGAATTCCGCACAGGCAGGTTATGGAGTTGCTGAACGAACCGGCGCGTCTGTGCGACCTGATGCTGTTCGGGAAACCGGGAAGCGCCCTTGCGATCGTAGATGGGGCGTCTGGCGCGCGAAGGAGGGCGCTTAATCGCCGGGGTGTGATGCTCTGGTTTGCCGCTGCGGAAAACCGCGGGAAAAGAGGCGTGTATCGCTCGATAGGGCTTGGTGAAGACACCGTCGAGGAATGGCGGTCCCAGATGCGTGAACAGCGTCAGCGGGCGTTGGAATACGCGGACGCGTTGCGTGCAGGCCGGAAGGCGGTGGACTCGGCATTCGAACGTGTCATCACGCAGCTTCGCAGTGAGCAGGAGGCTTCGCTCGTGTTGGAAGAGGAGGAGCGGCTTCGCAGGTTTTCACGAGATACCGAGCGCGATCATGTCGTGGCGATGCTGCTCGCCGAAATCGTAACGATGCGGAGCCCAAGGGAACTGACATTCGCGCACTGGCTTGCACTGGGTGGCATGTTTGTCCTCGAGGGGTGTTCTCCTGCCGCCTTTGAGGAGAGATATGTTTCGTTCGAAAAAGCGCGTGGCAAACTTCAACCCGGTTCCGAAGAACCCAGAACCGCCGCGGAGATCAAGCGACTTGCCGGCCTCATAAGTCGTCCTCTGGTGCGTGCGTACGGGAGCGGATTCCGTCAGGTGGGCGGAGTGGAGAGCTCGAACAAAGCCACGGAAGAGGTGAAACACATTGCGTTGAGCACAAGGCGCCAGCTTGCCGACCGCGCACGCAGATTGATGAGCGCACGAGTGCGCGCGGATTCCTTCCAGACCACGTGGAATGAACCTCGGCTTCGACACAAAAGCCTGGAAGAACTCAACGCCGACGTGCGCGAGACTCTTGGAGAACCTAAAGTCTTCGCCTCAGAAGCCCTTCTGGGAAAACTTGTCGCTCTTGCGCGCGTCTTCGGGGAGAAGCTTCTTGCTGAGATTTGCCTGCTGGCATCGCCGGAACGGGAAAAGGCAGTCGTCGCCATTGCCACGCTCTTGAACGAGCGCGAGTTCGACGTTTCCGCGTTGAAAGGTGTCTGCGGAAGTTATGAGGACATTGGTACAATCGGCAGAATGGCACAGGAGTTGTCCGAACGTGCCGCAAGGGAGAACTGGACCGCGGAGGCAAGTGATGCGGCGTTCGACAAACTGGCTGATTTCGCGGAGTTTGTGAGCACGATTCACGCCCTCGGAATATCACTGGCCGACCGACAGCGCAATCCTGACGAGGTGGATGCGCCAAGCCTTTGGCGGCAACTCGCGTCTTATTTTGCCGAGACGCTGAACGACCATTTCTACGAGTACCGTCCGTGGGCATACTCACGCGGGGTGGGCTTCCAGAGGTACACGGGAGACCGGCTGTATGCCCTTGCCAACCGCCATTTCGCATGGTTGTATCGGTACCTCCGCCACCTGATTGTCACTCGAACGGAAGTGAGGTATCTGACGCCTGTCCAACAGGATCTTCTGATCGGGAGGATCAGCGAAACCGGGGTTGTTGTGGCAATCGGTGCATCGGGTGACACCGAAGAGGAAAAACGGTGGAGAGCATTCAATCAACTTCGTGAAATAGCGTTCATTCGGAACGACGGGTTCCCCCTCCCTCCGACGTTCGACGGCTTCGATCCCGCTTTGATAGATGCAGACAACAGAGCGAATATCCTGTCCATGCATCCGGTCGGACGCACCCACGTATCACGTCTCGTCGCGGAAGGGCCCACTCTTGCGCGTGAACTGGTTGTTGCCGGTCAGCCGGCGGCAAATGTGATTCTGACACGGTCAGTGCGTGTTGACCGTGATTCAGTTCTGGTTGACGATGGCCACCTTTACGTGGACAAGCAGACCTACGTACAGGCGCTGCGAGATAACTGGGGCCTCAGCGAAACCGGTGCAAAGGCGCTCGCCGAACGAGATGTCGGACCAAAAGGTGTCCGGATCGCGGTTCGGTTTTCGCGACCCGTGAGGGCGGCAGTTGTTTTGCCGATGCATGGGAATCCCGTCTACGACGGGGGACACCTCGAACGACTGGGGCTTCCGTACAGCGTTCAGTCGCGGTTCCATACGTGGACAACGTACGACAAGGCCAAATACCCCGACATTTTCACCCCGGAAACGGGCGTAAGAATTCCGGCCGAAATTGACTGGCTTCATGAATGGACGGTCGCTGGGGAAGAGGAGGAGATCAAGCATCAGATCCGTTCCGGGCGACCGGGAACCGATTACCGTGGGCTTCAGCGGTTTTCAGAGAAGTACAGCATCGTGATGATCAAAGACGCCGCAGAATCGGGCGGAAGAGGGCAGAAACCGTTCCCGTTGCGCACGGCTGTCGGATCATTGAACGAAGAAACACTGAGCGAAGCAGTAGACTTCCTCTATCAGATCTCTCTCGTTCACAACGTTTCCATCCAGGAGGTGGTTCTTTCGTCTCCCGAAACCTGGGCCACCGAGGAGTTCCTCGAGCGATTTGTGGACAGACAGGTGACCGAGTGGTACCGACCGATAACCAGAGACCGGCAGCCCGCAACGCCTCTTTTTGGATCGCTTCGGGTGATCGTCTCGACGGACAGGCCTCTTGCCGAAAACAGGTACCACCACTGGCACATGAGCCACCGCATCTCCCTGAACAGCACGCAACTGATAACCAACGTGGGCCGTGGCGGCACGCTGGACCTCCTCCGCCCGGAGGATATTCGGCCGGAGTTCCGGGACACAATTCTCGCTGCGTTGGACGATGCGGCCCGGCGAACGATGGAAGCGATGGCGGCATATGAAGCAAAAGCAGGCGCCAGATATACGTTGGAGACGGGATTACCCGTTGGCAAAGACGCGTCCGGTGTCTCATACGGAATTCCGCGGTACTTGATGCTGGACTTTCTCCTTCGTCCCGTCTTCCACCGGAAAGGGGATGTAGTAGAAACCGTTCCCAGAATTGATGAGAAAGGCAATCGCATCGGATCTGTCTTCATGCTGCGGGACGGGAATGACGTTTTCGAGGGCGAGATCGTCGATTGGGAGGTTATCCTGATTGAGCCGAATATCGGCATCGGTCTTTGGGACCGTGTGGCGATTCGAGAAGAAGAGCTTGAACGAAAACGTGCACAGGCAACCGGACGGCCCATGGACTGGGATCGAGTGGGCGAGAACGCGCGCGTGGTTCTTCGGGACCTGACCCGCGCCGGTATCGACTATCTTGAAGCGAAACGGCGCGGTAGTACCTGAAGCTCTGAAGGTAGTGCCGACCACGCCGAGAGGGGTTGCCACCCGGTGGAAACCAGATTCGAACCCACGCAATATCTCGTTCAAGCCGCCGCAGATGCGCTTCTCGAATACGAAAACGGACCGGACCTAACATTCGCGGCAGGCGACTGGGAGGCAGTTTTCGGAGCAGCATACCGCTGGTTTCGCGCATTTGGAAGAGAATCGCTGGAAGACCTGAGCCAGAACGCACCGGATTCCGTTACGGCTGGCGAGAAGCTCTTGAACGAATGCCCGGACCGCCTTGCCATGCTCGTGGCGGATGCCCTTACCACAAACTCCATTGCCCCGCCTGTGTGCATCTCACTGACGCCTGTACATCTTGACACTCCCTATGGGGCGGTCGTGTTTGCAGCGTTCCCGCGCGCGATCGAAGAACTCGCGCCCCTCTTGGTTGACGGTCTGGAAGAGCAGATGCGGTCGCGCAGGTTTTCCGGCGTGGTCGCCATCCACGACACGTGGATGCAGAAGGATGGGTACCCGGAGCGCATACTCCGTCTCGACGCAGAGAACAATGTCATCGTCGAACAGGGCGTTCTGAACCCTTGCAGGCCGGAGAGAATACTGCTTCTGCTCGGGCCCGGGTCGGACGAAGCAACGTGGCACAGAAGGTGGCACGATGTCGCCAGCAATTGCGGCATTGATGTGGCGAATCCCTACGAGTTTGCATACATTGCCGACGACAAATGGCAGACATTCCACATCTTGCAGAACGCCGGTGTGCCGACGCCGGTTACGCGCCTCGTGCCACCTGATACGGCGTTCACTGCGGAGATGTGCCTCAGCCTGGTGGACGGACCGTCGGCGCCTGTTGTCGCCAAACCCAGGCATGGCACGGAAGGCCTTGCTGCCACGGTGTGCAATCCGACCGAAACGACCGCCCCATTGAAAGCTATCTGGGAACGCGGCGACGATGCGGTGCTTCAACCGTTCACGAACGATCTCGTATGGCTAGACGAGGCGGGAGAAGCTCACACCGCCGTGCTCCGAATGAATGTGACGTGCAACGCACAGGGCGCCAGTCGCGTCGAGTCGGGATTCGTGCACGTTGCGGCACGCGGTTGTGGTATTGCGTCCGCAGGCCATCAGGGCAGATTGAGGCCGATCGTTCGGTCCGCACTGAGAGTGCGCGTCGGCGGCGGCTTGGCCCCATTTCCAGCACACCTTGCGGCGCAGTGTGAGGCGTGTGCGTGCGCGGCAGTCGACGCCGTGGCGGCTACGTCGCGCAAGACGAGGCTTGCAGGTGTTGATGTAGTTGTTTGTGCTGGCGACGGCGGCATGCCGCGTGCCCTCGCGCTGGAAGTCAACCCTCGCCCGGCCGGGCTTAGCCACAGCCGATTTCTTTCAGCGGGATGGGAAACCGAAGGAGAACCAGGCGTTTCCCGATTCATGTGGGGTGAATGAGCCGGAACGATGACTATGAAGCGAGACGCGAGCAAAAAAGGCGCTCCGGAGCAATTCCGGAGCGCCTCTTTTTTCTGGCGGCAAGGAGCCTAACGAAGCAGCGTAACCCTACGCACGATCCGTACGCCACTTCCCGTCTGCAATTGAACGAAATACACGCCACTGGAAACCGAACGTCCTTCGGTATCACGGCCGTTCCAGACAACGCGGTGGATTCCTGCGTCCACGCGGCCCGAGAGAAGTGTCGCCACCGGTTGGCCGAGGATGTTGAACACTGCCACACGCGCCTCGCCGGCAGCCGGAACAGAAAGCATCATTTCCGTGGTCGGGTTGAACGGGTTGGGACGAGCGGAAGAAAGCTCCCATGACGTAGGCAACGCCGCAGTCGCCTCAACAGGGCCGAAGGTGCGCACCGACCCCATGCCGTCCGTTGTCTGCAGCCAGTACCGTGAAGACTCGCCGAGACGGGCGGTGATGTCCATCAGCTCCCCGGCAAGTCCACCCGATTCGTAACGGCGGATCTCACGGGCCGAGGAAACGTCAGGGCCTTTCATGAGAGCAACGCGCAGATTCGCGGCATTGCTCACCCGCAACGTCCAGCTCACCTTGACCGCGCCGTTCGGTGTTCCCGTGGCCGTGAAGCTTTGAAGCTCCACGCTCGTGAAATCGCCGTATCGGAAGCGGATCGAGGTGGTAATCGGTCCCACGGCCACTCCATCCGAAGCCTGAGCAGCCCAGAAGTAGACCTTGTTCATCTCGAACTGACTGCCCGAAACGGACCACGACGTCGTTCCGGAGCCCTCCGCGATGTTGTTCCCCGCTGCAATGACGTTCTGCAGGAGCGAATCACTTGCCACGACGAAGGAATACGTCAACGGAACCGTAGGTCTGGAAACCGCACGCACTGCGTTGTTTACCTCGAAGACCACGGTTTCCGCCTGTTGCAGTTTCCCCAGAATCGGCGACTTCGGTTCCGGTGCCTGCGGTGCTTCGGTTGCCTGAGGCGTCTCGCGCACCGCGGGGGACTTCGTACCAACATTGCCCGCGAAGTCGCGTGCGGCGATCTCGTACGTGTAGGTGATCCCGTTCGCCACGCTTCTGTCGACGTATGCCGTGTCGCCCACACCGCTGGCAAGGATGGAACCGTTTCGGTACACGATGTAGCTCGCCACGTCCGGCGACGCGCTCTTCGCCCAGCGCAGGATCACACGCGCCGAAGCCGGAATCGTGTCGACCACGGCCGGTGCGTCCGGGGGTGTAAGATCCGGCGTAGCCGCAGTCACCAGGCTATCCAGCGGCGTAAGAGCGCTGGTATTGCCTGCGCGGTCGCTTCCCGCCAGACGGAAGTAGTATTTCGTCGCCGGCGCAAGGTTGGTGAGCGTAAGAGTGTGCGATTTCTTGAGCACTGGCTCGTTCCGCGTAAGGCCGAATGAAGGCGTCGTCCCGTACTCAACGAACGCGTCCGCGTCTTCATCTGTCTGCCACGTGATGTTGGCGTTCACGTCCGTTACTCCCGTCACGGTCACCCCGGAAATCACCGGCGGCGTCACGTCCGGTTGAGCGGCTGTCCGGAAGGTAAACGTATGGATGCCGCTCGAAGCCGGCCCGTTTCCGCGGATATCGGTGGAGAACACGCGGTAGGAGTAGAGCTGGTCTGGAAGCAGATTCGTGAGCACCACCTGATGGTTCTTGACCGGATCCGGTACGACGCGTGAGAGCGTCAACTCATTAACGCTGCCTTGCGCGTAATCCACACGGCTGTCCGAAAGCTCGTCGGTCTGCCAGCTTATGATCGCCTGAGTCTGCGTCATTGTGGCAGTAACGGAGCCTTCCACGATCGACGGAGGAGTAAGATCCGCGGCCTGCGGCAACGTGACATACACCGGCTGGCTGATGGTTTCGCCGTTACCCGACGGGTCGGTGGACGTCACGTGCAGGACGTACGAAGCCCCCGGGGTGAGCGAGGTGATAGTCAACTGGTGGTTCTTCACGTTGTCAGATTGCGCGATCACACGCCCGCGTTCCAGAAGATCGGCGGTGATATCTGCCGCCCGCGCGGCCTTTCCCGCGCCACCCGACGTCTCCAGAATTCGCACGACGCTGTTGGAGGTCTCGTCCGTTGTCCAGGTTACTGTAGTGGAGGTGCTGTTCGTTTCGACAACGTTCGGATCACCCGTGATGACGGGGTAGGTTACGTCCGGCGTAACGGTAGTGGTGAACGTTCCTCCACGCGGCGCCTGCGTGATCTTCGCGGTACCGTCGCCAAGCCTTGTGATCTTCCCGTTGTTCTGGAAAACCGGAGCTGAAGTGTCACCCGCAACTGCGGAATTACCGGCGTTGTCCATCGCCTCCACGTAATACACGTATTCCACGCCACCCCGCAGGTTCGTGATGCTGACGATGTGGTCGGTTCGGTAGTTCTCGTCCACCGCCACGTTGAAGACCGTATCCGTCGAGCCGGCGTAATAGATGTAGGCCGTGGTATTCTCGTCCGTTGCCCACGTAATCACCGCGTTGTCAAACGCAGCATACGTTGCAACCGGCCGCCGGACGAACACCGGAGGAGTGATGTCGCGCTCTACCGGCGTAGTCACCTCGCGCACGGATGAGGCAACGGTGTTCCCGGAAGGATCCGCGGACAGAACACGCCAGAAATACTTCGTCCCCGGAGTCAGGTTCGTCGCGGTGATGCGGTGCGATTGCACGGGAGTCGGGTCCTGCGCGTTCCCCACAAGATTCGTGGCGACGGTGCCGAACCGAAGCCTGCTGGTGGATGCCTCGTCGGTCGTCCAGGCAACTGTGAAGCTGCGTTCCTGAACGTCCGTCACCACCGGTCCGACCGTGATCGCCGGTGCAGTGAGATCGGCACCTTTGATCGTACGGAACGAGCGCACGATGTCAACCCGCGAGTTCGGCGTTTCCGCGGCGTCCGTCACGGTAATCCGGTAGAACACGGTGGTATCCGGCGGCAGATTGGTGAACTGAAGCACCTGCGTCAGTCCCGGAGCGCTCGCCGGAACCATCCCGACAAGCGCCGCCTGATTGAAGCCGAACACCGCCTGGGCGGTAGCAACTTCGTTGGTTCCGAGCGACATGACCACGTTCACGAGATTGAACGATGTGAGCGTCTGCCCGTCAACCTTAGGCAGTGCAGTGATTGCCGGCGGAATCGTGTCCGGGACCGCCTTCGTGCGGAACGATGCAGCGATCGGTCCCAGCGGGTTACCCGCTATATCGGTGCTGTACACCGAGAGAGTGTAATTGGTGGACGGCGCAAGTCCAGTTAGCGAGACGACATGGTCTGTCACGAGCGCTGAAACCGTTACGGCCTCGGGAACCGCTGATTGCGCGGTGTACAGAACACGGGAATCCGATGCCTCGTCGGTGGCCCACCGTACCATCGCGCTGCGTTCGGTAATCCCGCTTACCTGAACCCGGCCGAGGAGAACCGGCGGCGTAAGATCGGGTGCCGCGGCAGTGCGGAACTCCGCGATCGCCTGAGTCGGACCGTTGCCAATCAAGTCGAAGGAACTCACCCGGTACCGATACGTTGTGCTGGGCAGGAGGTTCGTCAGAACTACGGAATGGCTTTTCTCGTACACCATCCGAACCACACGCTGGCCGAAATCGGCACTTCCATCGGGTTGTACCACGCTGTAATCCACGATCGCATTCGCCGCTTCGTCAGTAAGCCAGTAGATCGTGGCCGATTCGTTGTCCACTCCCTGATCCACCGGGCCCTGCGTGATTACCGGGGGCTTCGTATCGGGCGCATCGGTTGTGTAGACCTGCTGATTGGCGCTGAACGTCGGCCCCAAGCCTTCCGGACCGGCCGACCCGGCGCGGTAGTTGTATTGAGTGGACGGAGCAAGGTTGGTCACCGCGACAATGTGCACCGTCACCGCCGTCGTATCGCTGATTCGGCGACCGTACGCCGCCGTCGTGCCGACGTCAATCACGGATGTGGAGGCGCGGTCGGTCACCCAGCGAACCGTGAAGCTGGTGTGATCACGCGCAATCACGCTCGGCGGAGTCGTGATGACTGGCGCAAGGAGAAGCGCCTTCGTGGTAAACGAATCAATCGCGCTCAACACGGAAAGATTCCACGCATCTACAGACCGGACGCGGAAAAAGTACTTCGTGTTGGGTGTCAGCCCTTTGATTGTTGCGGTGTGGGTACTTCCTGAAACCCCGACCACGCTGTCCGTCAGCGCGGCGGAAGACGTTCCGTACCGCACTACCGTCGTGGATTGACGGTTCGTTTCCCACGAAACCGCCGCCTGGTTTGTTCCCCGCTCCACCGACGGGCGCAGCGTGATCACCAGCGGTTCGGTCTGCGGAGCCTGAAGGGTGGTGAAGGTACCTGTTTTCACCGCTGAGCTGTTTCCAAACACGTCAACCGACCAGACCTCGTACGAGTACCCGCGGTTCGGCAGGAGAGAGGTCAATGGGACCGCATGCTGCCGCGTCAACGTGGTATTGCCGGCCTCCGTCATCGCGCCACCGGTCAACCCGTACCGCACCATCGAGGTGGAAAGCTTGTCGGTGTTCCAGACTATCGTGGCGGCGTTTTCCGTGATGCCTGTCGCGGAAGGTGAACCGATGATCACCGGTTTCGTCGTATCAGCGAGCACTGTCAGCCGAAATTCCCGCGACGTGCTGATCTCGAACACGTCCCACGCGGTCACTCTGATCGTGTAGGACCCGACATCCGCCGGTACGGGCGTGTACGCCATGACACCCGTTTCGCCGTTGATGGAGAAAAGCTGTGTTCCCTGGGTAAACTGGCTGCTGTAGAACACCGCGCCGTCATCGTCCACGGCCTTGACCTGCACCTGCATCAACTGGCCGACCATGACGGTTACCGCGGAGGGGAACGATGTGAACACGGGAGGGGCGCTCTGAACAAGCACCCACCCCATCCCTGGTTCCGTCGCCCCGCCAGGAAGCTCGTTGAACAGGATATTGTGGATCTCCAGCGAGCTCTCCTGTCCGTGCTGGCCAATCACATGGAACACGATTCGCACCACGACTGAATCGCCGACATAAGGCTGTGCATCGGCGCTGGCAAACGCCAGACGAAGCATCCCCGGCTCAACATTCGCCGCCACCATCGATTTCGACATGATGGTGCCGCCAGAAGCCTGTCTGCTCAGCATGGTGTCCGGTACCAGCACCGTCGGGTCGAACACAAGATCGAACTGCCCGCTTACGATGCTGTCCGCCGCCACCAGAGGTTCGCTCGTGATCCTCACCGGCATAGTAACGGTCTGACCCCGCACGCCCACCACTTCATCCATGGAAAGCGTGATAGGCAGACCCGCGCCACTCGTTCCCGCGAACGCAAGGACCAGCGCGAAAAGAGATCTCCAAGGGGTTCTCATGAGCTACCCTCCCTGCTGTCAGGTGCCAGCCGGCATAGGAAAAACAGAAAACCGATAATCGCTAACGAAACAGAACTGCCATTTCGCCGGGTAAGTTCCGGTCACGCTCTGTGCGCATTCCGATGGAATCATTGGCCAGATGACCGTGCGTATCAATGCCCCCGCGACAT
>JAKPPK010000425.1 GCA_029547385.1 Candidatus Latescibacterota bacterium | reverse complement strand
GAATCTCAAGGCTATCTACCCGGACCTGCTCATTCTCTCCCCGATACACGCTTTCAGCTTCGAGAGCGTGACGGCTCCGCAAGACTGGGTACTCGGGCAATGCTTGAGGCTGATTGAAAAGGCCGATGAACTCTGGCTCTTCGGCGATTGGCGAAATAGCAGCGGCTGTGTGATGGAGAGCGTCTACGCCCGGCGCATCGGCAAGCGCGTAATCGACATGACGGACGGCGAAGAGGCGGAAGCGAACGAGGCTATTTTGAGGAGGCTGGCGTGATGAAAACGGTGACGATAGACCAGGTAATGAGGTGGCGGCCGTGCTCAGACTATCCGCGAAAGCGGATAGATAGTCTGTTCGCCGGTCGAGAGTCTTTGTCGTGGGAAGACATCGTAGCCCTCGACATCTCCACGGAAGATAAACTTTGGGCGTTGTTGCGAGAGGATTTCATCCCTGCGAGGGAGCTGCATTTACTGGCGTGCGACTTCGCAGAAAAAGTCTTGCACTTGACGGACGATCCTCGCTGCGCAGAGGCTATCCGAGTGAAACGGCTCTGGGTGGATGGGAAAGCAACATACGAAGAATTGGCTGCCGCTCGGGATGCCGCTCTGGATGCCGCTCGGGATGCCGCTTGGGCTGCCGCTCGGGCTGCCGCTTGGGATGCCGCTCGGGCTGCCCAACTGGCAATGACGGTGGAAGTTTTAAGGAGGTTGGCGTGATGGAAGACTTGAAGGATTTTTTGGACAGCGTGCTGCCGGGAGACGAGGACGAATAGAAAAAGCCCGGCGGCAACCGGGCTTCCAGAGGAGGAGAGGCAAGGAGATATTTTCCTTGCCTCGAATTATACCACGAGGAGGGAAGACATGAAGGATTCCATTGTGGTGAATGTGAGGATGGAACCGGAGCAGGTCCGGGCGCTGGACATTCTCGCCGGGACGGAAAACCGCACGCGGTCCGGAATGCTGAGAAAAATCATTACTGAATGTCTGGATGTTCCGCGAGATAGCGGTCAACAGCAAGGCCGATAAGCCACGTCAAAGTATTCGAGACCGGTCTTGTTTCGGCCTTGGCTATCCTTGCAACTTTTTCATCTATATCGTCCGTCAATCGGACGCTGCGCACTACTGTAGCCACTTGCACCACCCCCGAGTACATTCTACCACAAGAAAAGAGATTATTTGTAGTCGTTTGTAGTAGACATAACTACAGGCCTGTAGTAGAATGTAGTAGAAATAACTACAGGAGCATTGAAGGGAGGCTGGAACTTTGACAACCGAAGAGAGGATCATGGAAGCGGTGGACGACAACATTACCCACTGGTGCACGAATTGCCCGGACGCGGATCACTTCCCGGCGGACATCACCGGGCCGGAGGAGTGGGTATGCGCCAAGTGGATTTATCCCGGATCGGACGGGTGCCTCCGTCGGGACAGGTACGAGGACATTCAAGCCCTCGCACGGTAGATAGTAGATATGGTGGAGCATGGGGAGGCAATCGCATGGCAATCAATCTGAAACGAACAAGCACCATCGCGGCGGACGGGGTGAAGGTTTTGGTGTACGGGCAGGCGGGAGCGGGGAAGACGTGTTTGATCCCATCGCTGCCGAATCCGGTGATTCTCTCGGCGGAGGGCGGACTGCTCTCCATCGCCGGGACGGATATTCCGTACATTGAAATCGGGTGCATGAAGGATTTGGACGAGGCGTACAAGTGGCTCGTCGGCTCGAAAGAGGCGGGAGAGTTTCAGTCTGTGGCGCTGGATTCGATCAGTGAAATCGCCGAGGTGGTGCTTTCGGCTGAGAAGAAAACACAGAAAGACGGACGCGCCGCTTATGGAGCAATGGGCGAACAGATGACGGACTTGATCCGCGCTTTCCGCGATCTCCCCGGCAAGCACGTGTACTTTTCGGCGAAGCTGGAGAAAGCCCAGGACGAGATGGGGCGGATTTTGTACGCTCCTTCCATGCCTGGGAACAAGGTAGGACAGCAGCTCCCCTACTTCTTCGACGAGGTGCTGGCGTTGCGGGTGGAGAAGGACAACGAGGGCGTTCCGCAACGGATGTTGATGTGCATCCCCGACGGCATCTGGACGGCGAAGGATCGCTCCGGCGCGCTGGATCAGTGGGAGGCTCCCGATCTTGGGGGCGTGATTGCGAAGATCGGAGGCGCTGCGAATGCTCAACCTTTCTGAAGCCCCCGTGCGCGGCGCGACGAAGGAGGAGTCTGAGAGGAGATTCATCGCCCGCGACGGGAAGGTGATCAAGGCGCACTCCCCGGCTGAGAGCCGACACGATCTGATGCGGCTGTGGTGGGAGTTCAAGCGTCAGGAAGAGCTTGCCGTGACGCAGCGGCGCGAGATCGAGGAGATGTTGACTTCCCATTTGCCGGAGCAGTGGGAGGGTTCGGAGACGGAGCGCGATGGGGAGTTCAAGGTTGTGATCTCCCGGCGGTTCACGCGCAAGGTGGACAGCGACGTGCTTCAGGCGACGGCGCGCGAGTTCGGACTTGAGGAGTATCTGCCGGAACTGTTCCGGTGGAAGCCGGAGGTGGATGCGAAACGGTGGAAGGGCGCTCCCGCCGAAGTGACGGCGAAATTGGAGCGGGCGATTACGGTGACGCCGGGCAAGGCGTCCGTCAAAATCACACTTGAGGAGGAGTAGAACATGGCCATACTCGACGAAGAAATCATTATAGAGGAACTTCCCGAAGAATCGTCTCCAGACCCGATACCGGCGGGGTGGTACGAGGCGACGATCGTGGCGGCGGAACTGAAGGATACGAAGGATTCCTCCGGGAAATACATCAATGTGCGTTACGACATCGCCGGCCCGACGCATCAGGGGCGCTGCGTTTTCGGCAATCTCAATATCAGGAACGCCAGCCCGAGAGCCGAGGAGATCGGAAAGGCGCAGCTGGGCTCGCTGTGCAAGTGCATCGGAATTACCGACAGGTTGCGCGACACCGACCAGCTCGTCGGTCACGCGGTGCAGATCAAGGTGGGCATCCGCAAGGATACGACAGGACAGTACGGCGATCAGAACGACGTGAAGGGGTTCAAGCCCATCGACGGAGACGCGCCAGTCATGATGGGGCCTTCCCCGCAGAGCAAGTTCGCCCCGGCGCAGAAGTTCGCCCCGGCTGCGAAAGCGGCTCCGGCGACGGCTCCGGCAAGCGCTCCGTGGAAGAAGTGACGATACGATGGCGGAAATTCCGGAGAGTATTCACACCGTAGCCGCCAAAATCGACGAGTGGCATGAAGAGCATCAGGAGGGACCGCGCCCGCACATGGGCGCGTCCCTTCTGGGGCATCCGTGCGACAGGTGGCTTTGGCTGACGTTCCGGTGGGCGGTGGTGGAGAAATTCAACGGCAGGATGCTTCGTCTCTTCCGGCGCGGGCAGAGGGAAGAAGAATTGATCGTCTCCGACCTCCGCGCCGCCGGGATGGAAGTGCATTCGACGGGGGCGGAGCAGTCGCGGGTGGACTTCGGAGCGCATGTCTCCGGGAGTATCGACGGCATCATCGAGAAGGGCGTTCCCGAGGCCCCGGCGAAGAGACACGTTCTGGAGTGCAAGACGCACTCGCTGAAGTCCTTCAAGGCACTCTGCGACAAGGGCGTGCGGGAAGCGAAACCGCAACACTGGTGTCAGATGCAGCTGTATATGCACGGAACCGGCATCGACCGCGCGCTCTACTTCGCCGTTTGCAAGGACGACGACCAGATTTACACGGAACGCGTCCGCTACGACGAGGAGGCGGCGAAGGCTCTTGTGGAGCGGGGGCGAAGGCTGACGCTGTGCGAACGTATGCCGGAGCCGCTTTCGACGGATTCAACATGGTATCAGTGTCGCTTCTGCCCGGCGCACTCGGTTTGTTTCGAGTCGAAGCTAACGAAGGAGATCAACTGCCGCACGTGCGCGCTTTCTACGCCAACGGAAGACAGCACGTGGCTATGCGCCCGGTACGGGAATGAAGAAATACCGGTGGACGCACAGCGCGAGGGGTGCGACGGGCATGTACTCCATCCCGATCTTGTGCCGTGGAAGTGGCTTCCGTCGGACGATGGACTGACGGCGATGTACGAGATCGACGGAGAGGTTGTCAAAAACGGACTGCCGGGAGCGACGGTGCATTCGTCGAAGGAGCTGCTCGGGTTGATTGGTTGGGAGGTGGATGGAGACGATGAAAGTCCTGTGCCCCGTGTCGAGGCTGGAGTGTCTGCGTGAGACGTGCGCGGTATGGGTGCAGTCGGAGAAACGCTGCGGGCTGACCGGAGGGAGGCCGGTGGAAAGGCCGGACAAGCTCTACACCGTGAAGGAAGCGGCGGAGTATCTCAATCTGCATGAAATGACGGTGTATTTGCGATTGCGTAAGGGAGAGATGTACGGGGTTCGCACGGGGAGATTGTGGCGCATCCCGGAGAGCGCTCTTCGCGAAATAGCCGCTTTGCAATGATTCTGCGCGACTATCAGAGGCAGGCGATTGACTCTCTCTACGACTGGTTCCGCAAGAATGACACGGGGAATCCGTGCTTGGTGCTGCCTACAGGTGCTGGGAAGAGCGTGATTTTGGCGGAACTCTGCCGGGACGCGCTCTCTTCGTGGCCTGGTACGCGGATTTTGATTCTGAGCCATGTGAAGGAATTGCTCGAACAGGACGCGGAGAAGATACGGATTCTCTGGCCGGACGCGCCTCTTGGCATCTACTCGGCGGGGCTTGGATGCCGCGACGTGAATGCGATCACCGTGGCTGGGATTCAGTCGGTGTATCGGAAGGCGAGCGAGATCGGATATGTCGATATCGCCATCGTGGACGAATGCCATCTGCTGAATCACAAGGACGAGGGTATGTACCGGAACTTACTGAACGAGCTGGAGGCGATCAACCCATCTTTGCGCGTGATCGGATTGACGGCGACTCCGTATCGCCTCGGGCACGGTTTGATTACGGAAGGGGGAGCCATGTTTTCCGCCCTCATCGAACCGGTGCGCATACAGGAATTGGTGGAGCGGGGGTACGTTGCCCCGCTCCGCTCCAAAGGAATGGAGCTGCTTCTTTCGGTGGACGGTGTGAAGCGGCGCGGCGGCGACTTCGTGGAATCGGAACTGGCGGAGATGGTGAACACGAAAGCCAACAACGAGGCGATGGTGGAACAGACGCTTCGGATTGCGCAAGGACGGCGTTCGATTCTCGTCTTTTGCTCCGGCGTGCAGCACGCCTATGCGATGCGCGATCTCTTCCGGGAGAAGGGGGAGGTTGCGGAGGCGGTTCTCGGGGAGACGGATTCGGAGGAGCGCGCGCGCATTCTCGAAGATTTTAAGGCCGGGCGCGTGCGGGTGGTGACGAATAACTCGGTGCTTACGACAGGCTTCGATGCGCCGAATACGGACGTTTTGGTCATGGCGCGCCCTACGGAGAGCGTTGTTCTTTATATCCAGTCGGCGGGGCGCGGTATGCGTCCGAAGGAGCACGTGTCCGACTGTCTCCTTCTCGACTTCGCGGGGAACGTGCGCCGTCACGGCCCGATCACGAACGTGATCCCGCCGAAGCGGAAGGGGGAGAAGAAGGGCGAAGCCCCGGTGAAGCTGTGCGAACAGTGCCAGGAACTCGTCCACCTGTCCGCGAAGGCGTGTCCTGCGTGCGGGTGGGCGTTTCCCCCTCCTCCTCCGAAGAGATACGTTCTCGGGAACGAGGACATCATGGGAGGCCCGTCGTCGTTCGGCGTGGAGGAGTGGCGCTGGCGACGGCATACTGCGGCGAGCGGGAAGGAACTTGTGCGGGTGACGTACTACGGACATTCGGATTCCGTGGATGAATATCTTTGCCTGCTTCACGGCGGGTACGCGGCGCAGAAGGCGTTGTCGGCGCTGCGGCAGATGGAGAGAAATTGCGGCGTGACGGTTGGAAATCCATACGATTTGGACGAGGTGGTCGAAACCATGCAATGTGCTGTCCCTCCGAAGGAAATCACGATTCAAAGGGAAGGAAAGTACCATCGCGTTGTCGGGAAGGTGTGGGGATGAGGCGGACGTCGAAGAAAGCGCCTCCGCCGGAGGTTGAATCCATTCCTACGGAACACGAGGAACAGTGCGGATTCGTTCAGTGGTTCCGCAGGAAGTTCCCCCACGTCCGCATCATGGCGATTCCGAACGGCGGATGGAGAAACGCGGCAACGGCTGGAAAGCTGAAAGCCGAGGGTGTTTCAAGGGGCGTTCCCGATCTATTCATCCCGGAGTGGAAACTGTGGATCGAAATGAAGCGGATCACCGGCGGGCGCGTATCGCCGGAGCAGCAGGGTTGGAAGAGCTATCTTGAGCAGTGCGGGTACGCCGTGTTTATCTGCGCCGGAATGGAACAGGCGCGGAGGGAGGTGGAAGCATGGCTGACTTGACGGCGATTCTGAACGGGCCGTGGGATTTCCCGAAGTTCGATCCCCCCGAAGAGCAACTTCGCCTGGCGATGGAGGATGCGGGGTTGGAGCCGCCGGATGAAATTTTCCTCGACGGGAAGATACACCGCTTCAACAACGGGAATAAGAAGGATAAGTCGGGGTGGTACGTGGCCTTTGCCGACAAGATTCCGGCGGGACGCTTCGGTGACTGGCGGCTCGATCTGAATGTTCCGTGGACTGCGGACGTGGGGAGAGACTTGGATTACGAGGAAGTCGCCGCGCGAAAACGCCATATAGAAATTGCGCGGGAGATTCGGGACAAGGAACTGGCGAAGCTCCACGACGGCGTTGCACAGGCCGTGGAACGTATCTGGGAGAACGGGACGCCAGCGACGACGGAACACCCGTATCTGAAAAAGAAGGGGATTCAGCCGCACGGGATGCGCGTCTCCGGCGACGGGGCGCTGATGATCCCGGTGCATTCGCCGGAAGGCGATCTCCGAAGCATCCAATACATCCATCCCCAGGGGAAGAAGCTATTTCATACCGGGGGAGAGGCGGGCGGTAACGTCTGTGTCCTGGGTGATCTCGACGATTCGCCGGTATTCGTGGCGGAGGGGTTCGCTACGGCGGCGAGTATCCGCGAGGCGACGGGGAAACCCGTCGTCATCGCCTTCAGCGCGCATAATATGGTTAAGGCGACGGGATTCGTGCGGGAGCGGAACGGAACGAAGACGGATATTGTGGTTGTAGGCGACAACGACGAAAGCGGCGTCGGGCAGAAGGCGGCGAAGGCCGCCTGCGACAAGTACGGGGCGCGGATGATTATTCCTCCGGAAGAAGGTGACGCGAACGATTTCGCGCAGCGCGGAGGGGACTTGAAGCGATTGCTGGCCCCTCCGCTGGACGGATGGCTGGTTCCGGTGCGGGAGTTCGTCAAACAGCCCGCGCCGATAACATGGCTGATCAAAGGTTGGCTGCCGTCGGGGGCGCTGATGATGGTTCACGGCCCGTCGGGGTGCGGCAAGACGTTTCTCGTCCTGCACTGGTCGATGCTGATAGCCTCCTCCGATACGATGCTCCAGTGGGAGGGAGCGAAGATTCGCAACGGGACGGTGATCTATCTCGCCGGTGAAGGGCACCACGGGTTGCGCTCCCGCGTGGCGGCGTGGCTGAAGTATTACGAGGTGAATCCCGATGTCGTCGATCTGCACGTGTCGGCTTCGGGTTGCGATCTGAACACGCCGGAAGGCTGGCTCAAGGTGAAAAGCCACATCGACGCCATAGGAACGAAACCGGTATTGATCGTGGTGGACACGCTGCATCGGTTTCTGCACGGGGACGAAAACAGCGCACAGGACGCCAAGGTGATGATCGACGCCTGTGCCGGATTGCAGCAGGAGTATGGATGCTCCGTTCTGCTGGTGCACCATACGGGCGTCAGCGAGGAGGCGCAGCACAGGGCGCGCGGTTCGTCCGCGTGGAAGGCCGCTCTGGACATGGAGAGTAGCGTGGTGATGAACAAGGACAAGGAGAGTCTCCAGATCATCTGCCGGAAGATGAAGGACGCGGAGGAGCCGCAGCCGACGTGGGCGAGGCTGATGAAGGGGATAGCTCTTCCAGGCTGGTACGACGAGGACGGCGAACAGGTGACGAGCGCCGTGATCGTGCGCGGAACCGATCCGGGAGACTCCGGAGAAAAGGGGGAGAAGCTGTCCGACATTCAGCGGATAGCCATGTCTTCTTTCCGTCTGGCCGCCGAGACGCGAGGCATGGTGCGCGACGGGCGCTTCGCCGGGGTGGAGGCGGAGGCGTGGCGGGCCGAGTTCTACAAGGCGCACGTATCGGACAGCGTGAACGCCAAGAAGGTGGCTTTCCAACGGGTGAGGAAAAGCCTGCTGGAGAAGCGCCTCATCAGGACGGACGACGATGATCCGAACATCTACTTTCCCGAAGGCGTGGATGCGAACATCGACGAAGCGATCTTCGTTCAAAAACTGACGTGCGCAAGCCCGTTCGACGACTAGGATATTTCCCATTAAACACTCCCCTTCATAGCAATAGTATTTCCATAACCAGGAGTTGGCGAAACGGCACAACGGCACAGTACCGGTACATGTACCGGATACTTGTCAATGGCAAGCAAACGGTACAACCGGTACACACCCCTATATATATATAGGGGTGTACCGGTACCGTGTGCCGTTGCGTATGGGGCTGGACATTAGTATTTCCAAGGCTTCGACTCTTTGCGAACTATGCTGTTGAAATGTTTGCCGGAACATCGGGGCGTGTACCGCTGTGGCGAACATTCGATTATCAATAGGAGGTGGATGGAATGCGGCGTAATTTCGTGCATTCGCTGGATGAGTGCAAGGCCGACGAGGCTATGAAGGATGGATTGTTTTCTCTGGCTGCGGCGTACAGGAAGAAAAAAGAAGACGAAGATGAGGATGGGGAATGAAATCACAGGCAATGCTTTTCGAGAGTGGGTGCACTCCCTCCCGGACGCAAGGAATCACTACCGCGAGCGCGGCGAAATCGCCGAAATCATGCTGCGGAACAGGGTTGCCTGCGGTTCCTTCCGTACAGGCCCCCTCGTGCGGGCCGTTCTTGCGGATATGGAGGCAAGGAAAAAAGAGATCGTTCGAGGAGGAGTTGGATGAGACTTTATCACGGCGACTGCCTTGATGTGATGCGCACGCTGGAGGCCGGGAGCGCGGACGCGGTGGTAACTGATCCACCCGCCGGAATTTCCTTCATGGGTAAGGCTTGGGATAAAGACAAGGGAGGGTTTTCTTATGAACACCTTAAGGTTTAGATTGGTCGCATCGTTCCTCGCGGTGTCCTTGGCGGCCCTGGCGGTGCTCGGACTGGTTTCGGTCGGCAGCTTCAGGGACGGCCTGGTGTCGACGGCGTGGAAGGAGG
>JAKPPK010000400.1 GCA_029547385.1 Candidatus Latescibacterota bacterium | reverse complement strand
CGGCGCGAGTAACAGGGCCGCCCCTGCGCCCCGCCACACAACCGGTATCGCGCCTTCATCAAGCGAGGCAGTGACGACCTCCGGCGCGATTCCGTCCACGGTCTCGATGCGCAGGAGCAGGGTTCCCGAGCCGTTTCCGCGGGCGAACGCAATTGCGAGCAACCCGTCGGTCAGGTTAGCGAACACGAGCCCCTCTGGTGCGGTGACGGTTCGCAAGCCGCTGGAACGAATTGCGAGTTCGCCGCCGCGAATTCCCGCACCGTCGTCAACCATGAGTGCCCACGAACGGCCGTCCCGCTGCCAGAAAAGCTCCCGTGGCTCGCCGCGCGATGGCCTGGGAACGAACCCGCCCAGCACCGGAAAGACATACTCAGGATGGAGGATCTTGTACAGCACAAGCGCCGCATCGAGGTGCGACACATCGCCGTTCCCGGTGACGTCCGCCAGCGTGAGATTGATCGTCGGACGCAACCGCACACGGTACTTCAGCATCTCCGCTGCGTCGAGGCCGGTGAGACTGCCGTCACCGGTGACGTCTCCATACAGGAGAGCCCGAATCTCCAGCGAGCCGTCGCGCAGCGTTGCCGGTTCCTCGTTCACGTTCGTCAGCTCCGGCAGCCACGTGACCGGCACCGTGCAGACGGGGGCATCCATCCGGAGAGTGACGCTGAGTTCCGCAAGGACGTCGTTCACAATTGTGCGCTTATCGGCAGACGAGATGGACACGCGCACGGTGTCACCGGATAACGCCAGCGACGTCGTATCGGTTTCTCCCCACGCGGTGCTGATCACGTGGATGGACTCCACAAGGCCTGCATCCAGCAGGAAAGCCATATCGGCGCCAAAGGCATCCGCGACACGTGCCGTGATGGGGAAAGGCACGGTTGTTCCGGCGTGCGCGATAACCTGTGGCAAAATGAGTTCCGCCGACGGATTCACGTACGCACAGGCACCCATATCCGCGCGAGTTCCGTCGGGGTCGGCTGGGAGGGCGGGATCGGCCGTGTTGATGCACGGCGACCCTGAACCGAGGCGGTAATCACCCGCAGCGGCGTTGACGAAAAGCGGATCGGCGGTAGTATTGCCTTCACCCGGGTACCCCGCTTCGATTGCAGTGTACGTGACGTGACACGTGTCCGGCGCCGGAATGCCGCCCGAATTCCACACGATGCTGCTGTTCAGCGTGATCTCCGCTCCATTCCCGCAACCTATGGCCCCAGTACGAACTTCCCCCGCGTTGTTGTCCACCAGAGTACATTGCGTGACGTTCACCGCGGACTGGCCAAATACGTACAACCCTCCGCCTTCGCCTCCAGCGCTGTTCCCTGCAATCAGCGTGTGCTTCAGCAGCACCGTGCTGCCGTAGATGTAGGCTCCGCCGCCGTGGTTGCTGCTGCCGGGAGAGGTTGCGTTGTCCGTCACCCGGCAGTTGGTGAGTGTGACGCGGCTTGCAGAATCAGTGATGTACAAGCCTCCACCGCGCATCGCCGCAGAGTTGCCGGAAATTACCGAGTGCGAAACACCCACTCTGGCCACGTTTACAAAAAGCCCACCTCCGCGGTTCCAGAGCGAATCGGGGTTGCCATTCGCGTTCCCCCCGCTGATACGCACATACGCCAGGGTGCTGGTATCGCCGCCGGAGATGCGCAAGCCACCCCATTCCGTCGTGCCGGGGAGGAAACGGATGCTGTCCGTCTGCATCCCCACCGCGTGAATGCGCCCTTCAACAACGAACGGAACGTCATCGTCGAACAGCACGTCCACGCCCGGTTCTATGGTGAGAAGCTGGCCCTGAGGGACGCGAATTGTGTTCGTGACGCGGTACGGGCTTCCCGCCTTCGTCCAGGTGGTGGTCCGGATTTCACCCGAAACCGGGGTTCCGGAAACACCGGTTGCCCGGCGCAAAGGCGCACACAGGAATACCAGCGCGGCAAAAAGAAGAAATTGATGTCTCGCGGCCATACATCTCCTCCTCATCCTCCTCACGCGTGCAGAGGCGCTGCACGCGAGCCCGACGAGATCCTTACGCATGCAAAAGAATGATGCACAGTGAATGGCAAGAATGTAGTCACCCACCCGTCCGTATCAGAGCAGGGCAACCGCAGGACCGGGCAACGCGCGGTGCCTGAGCGTTCGTACTCACGCCCAGACCGGGCTGGACCACGCCATGTTGCCCCGATCGGTGATGATCCTGACATAACAGAAACTACCCGGATCGACATGCACGGTCGTTTTCCGGTCCCCCAGCACTCGCGGGTCGTCGTCCGGTCGCAGCGCGGCAACATCGCCCCCGTTCGCAACGATGGAGGCTTCCACGACGCCTTCCTCTGATGCCGCAGTCACCGCAACGGTCAGGCCGTTCCTGGTCGGCTTCGCTCTCACATCGAGGTATATCCTGCTCTGGGTCGTTGCGTACGT
>JAKPPK010000227.1 GCA_029547385.1 Candidatus Latescibacterota bacterium | reverse complement strand
TTCTCGCGGACTATCATGTATGAACTTGCGTTTGAGCGCGAGTTCACCAACGGATGGTATTCGTGGCTGCTGGGGATGCGTTCGGAACCGCAGTATCTGGTCCGCGTTGCGGGGTACTACAAGGACGTCACCGGCGAGGTGAGCGATGTGATGATGTATTACACGCTGACCGACGCCGGGGCACAGCACCGGAACAACCGCTACGCGCAGATACGGGGCTTCGAATTGCGGATATCGAAACGTGTGGGGAACTTCTTCACCGGGTGGGCGCAGGGGCAGCTTTCTCTTAGGGATTCGGGCGCAATCGGGCTGTTGTATGACGACCCGCAGAACAACAACGATCAGCCGCAGTCCGCGTACGTCGTAACCTCGCTTGCAGAGCCCTCGTGGAGCATGTTCCTCGATTTCCACACGCCGAGAAGGTTCTCCGCGTTCGGGGCTCCTCCCGCGTTGACCGAACTCTGGTCGGCGTCGTTCGTCTTTTCCTACCAGAAAGGCGGACAGGCGACGTACAATCCGGCGAACATCACTCCACCGCCGGCTCCGAACGTGCGTTACAAGGACTCGTACGGTTCCAGCATGCGGATTGCGAAGGGCGTGAGTTTCGGCAGAGCCACAGGCGAGGTGTACTTCGATGTCGCCAACCTGCTGGGCTACAAAATGTTGTGGAGCGGGTCCATGTCGGGTGGTGAGTGGAACCAGTATCTGGCGTCGCTCCATTTCCCGATCGATGACATCGCGATCGAAAAGGACAAGGGCAACGACCGGATTGGTGATACCCCGCCTTATGCGATCATTGCCGACCATGATTCATGGGCGCACTACATCAGCCCGCGCACGTATTCCGTGGGTATCAACATTTCATTCTGAGGGAACGTTGAGGGGAAACGGATTTCGTGACCCCATTTGTGCGCAGCATCGTTTGATGCCGGTTTGTCTCTCACCAAGGAGGGTTGCCCGGGGGAAGAAAAAGACGACCACACACAGGAGGGCCGAGTGCGTCGA
>JAKPPK010000565.1 GCA_029547385.1 Candidatus Latescibacterota bacterium | reverse complement strand
CGCAACGTGCGAACCCGCGCGCCTCCCGCGTCGTACACCTCGATCGTGACGTCCGCCGTGGCGGCAAGCGCAAACACGATCCGCGCCGGTGTCCCTCGAAGGGGCGCACAAGGCGAGGGGAACGCGTAGGTTGCAATTCCGGCGGCCTCACCCCCCGGATAGGCTACGCCCGAGCCTCCGAGCAGTTCCGTCTGCGGATAACGCAGGATGTACGCCCACGTATGACCGTCATCAGTGGAACGTGCGAGACCGAGCCCCGTGGTGACCCAGATCGTTCCGTTCTGCCAGGCGACGTCCGTCACCCCCTGCCCCGAACGGGACGTATCTCCAAGCGCCGTTCGGATCGGCTGAAGACGCCACGTCGCGCCCAGATCATCGCTCCGCAGCAATGCGTCAAACGACCCGATGGAGCCGCCGACGAGCACTTTTTTCCCGTTGAACGCAAAACCCCACGCCCGGTAATCCACCCCGACGGTGGCATCGTCAACCGGCACGTACGTGTGCCAGGTCTGACCCCCATCCCTCGTCCAGCTTACCCCGTTCTTTCCGGGCCCGTCGAGTATTCCATCGCGGTCAAGATCGTAATCAAGCGAATCAAACACACCGTCCGTGAACACATCCTGAGGGTTGTTTTTCAGATAGTTCTCATCCAGTCCCGTAGACTGAGTAGACGCCCAGAGGATTCCATTGACCGTATCCACCGCGACCGAGGGAACAAAATCCCCGCTGATGCCTGCCCTGGCTGCGTCAAAGTTCTGCCACATGACGCCGCGATCCGTAGACCGGTTGATGCCCGCGTTGGTGGAAACCCAGAGCGTGTCATGCACCGCGAGGCCATCAAACGCGCGGTAATTCAGATGCCGGTACCGGTGCAGCCGCCCGGGATCCCCGGTAAATGGATTCGGCTGGGGGTTGTTGGTGGAATCGGGCCGGTACCGGTGCCACGTGACCCCGAAATCCGGCGTCATGACGGCAAACTCGGTGGTAAATGCCGCCCAGAGGTCCGTGCCGTCAAACCACACGCCGAATGACTGAACATCGCCGCCCGGAACCGCCATGTTCGTTCGATCGGCAAAAAGGGCCGTCATGGGAATCGGAAACCAGCTCGCACCGCCGTCGCGGGAAAGATACAGACCGTCGCCCACGTAGTAGCTGCCGGACGAGCTGTTCACGACGTGCGAAGTGGCCGCCGCAATGCGATCCCCACTCACCGCGTATGCCGTGATCGCCTCATCCGGGCGCGACGTAATCGTTCCTACGTCGTACGTCACCCAGTCGAACTGCGATACACCGGAACCGGCAAG
>JAKPPK010000543.1 GCA_029547385.1 Candidatus Latescibacterota bacterium | reverse complement strand
GCACAGGGCCTCCCTGCACCCCCTCTGCAGAAGCCGGCCAGCCCGGATGCCAGACATGTCGCATTACCTGACGGCTCCACAGCACTTCTCCGGCTGTGCGCGATGAGTCTCGGCGAGGCGATATCTCTGCGGGAAAGCGTGCGGTTGTATTCCTCCGATGCACTGTCGCTGGAGGAACTGTCGGCTCTATTGTGGGCAACTCAAGGTGTGCGAAAGGTCCTGCGTCCGGACTGCGCGCTGCGGAACGTGCCGTCGGCCGGCGCGCGGCACTCATTCGAAACGTACATCGCGGCGGCACGAGTTCGGGATCTGCCGGCGGGGTTGTACCGGTATCTTCCTTTTGATAAAGAACTTATCGAACTCACAGTGGACCCGGAAATCGGTCAGAAGGCCAGAAATGCGTGCCTCGGGCAAGAGTTCGTTTCGAGAGCCGCCGCGACTTTTTTCTGGACAACGATTCCCGCCCGCATGGAGTGGCGTTACGACGTGGCAGCACACAAAGTTATCGCGGTTGATGCAGGGCATGTGTGCCAGAACCTGTACCTGGCGTGCACGGCCATGGGAGCTGGCGCATGTGCGATTGCTGCGTACGATCAGGACGCCTGCGACCGTTTGCTCAGCGTTGACGGAGACGAGGAATTCACGGTGTACATCGCCACCGTGGGCAAAAGAAGACGCGCGCAGAGCGCCGCATCATAGTGAAAAGCGGTTTTTTCAGTCCGGCGTCCCGTCTGGCAGAACAATGGAGGTCAGTAATATGGTGGGAACTCGCATCAATGCGGCGGCGCGCAGTTATTCAATGCGTCCCAGCAGGGTTCTTCGGGTAATTCGAGCAGGCGGCGTTGCATCTTGTCTCAAGGTCAACTCGTCAGACGCACGGATTGTCGAGGTAATGGCATCGTCCGGGTGCGATGCGGTCTGGGTCTGCACGGAACACACGCCGGCTGACTATGCGAATATCGAGAACCAGGTTCGCGCGGCGAAGGTGTTCGATGTTGATCTGGTGGTCCGGTGTCCCCGCGGAAGCTATAGCGACCACATTCGTGGCCTCGAAGCAGATGCTGCGGCGGTGATGGTACCTCATGTCATGAGCGTTCATGACGCCCGCAACATCGTGAACATGACGAAGTTCCCTCCTCTGGGCAAGCGCGCGGTTGACGGCGGAAACGCCGACGGCCTGTACACCAGAATCCCTTTCACAGATTACGTGCAACAGGCCAACACCGAGCGGTTCGTCATTTTCCAGATTGAGGACCCCGAGCCGCTGGAAGAACTCGACGCCATCGCCGCGCTGCCCGGAGTGGACATGTTGTTCTTCGGACCGGGCGATTATTCAACTGCCATCGGGATGCCGGGCAAAATCTGGGATCCCAAGATCATGGCGGTAGGCGAAAGAATCGCGACTGCAGCCCGGAACGCAGGCAAAATGGCGGGAACGGTATCGGTGCCTGCGAAAATCCGCGCGCTGGTGGATATGGGGTACAACTTCCTCAACATCGGCAGCGACGTGGGAGCTCTGACCGAGTTCTCAAATCAGCGCGTGGATGCATTTATGGATTCGCTTGCTGGCCTGAAGGCCAACGGGTGATATAGTCCTTAGACCGCGCGTCTTTTCTTGATGGAGACCGAGAACATGGACGTATTCGCACCCTCCGCGTTCCTTGATCCACCATCCGAATTCAGACCCCTTCAGATCGTCCACGGGTTTGACCGCTTCCTCGAGCACCCGGGTGATCTGATCGGCGAGGAGGGGATTGGACGCCGTCTGGATCAGTTGCGCCGAGTCGGGATCGGCGGCGTTGTGAGCAATGTGGGAGGAGGATTTGGCGAATACCTGCTGGAGGAACGCCAGTGGGAGGTGTGGGTTTCCGGCATGCAGCAGGCACACGAACGTGGGATGGTACTCTGGTGGTACGATGAAAAAGGGTATCCAAGTGGCACTGCGGGCGGAATTGTCACGAGAGCGAATCCATCGCTCTGCGCAGTCGGCCTCGCGTGTTACTCCCTTTCGGCAACCGGACCGGGACGTTTCCAATTCGTTCTGCCGGCGAGCTGTCTGAAGTTTGAAGTGGCGTTTGCCAGCGGAGACTTCGACAGGGTCGGAATGGACGGGGTAATCGGTCTCACAAGCTCCACCGACGAGAACGGATGTCTTTACTGGGAAGTGCCCGAAGGCGACTGGACGGTTCTCTACCTCGCGCAACGTTACATGTATGAAGGCACCCACGCAGCGGCCAATGTCTGCGAGTTCAAGCATTACGTTAATCTGCTGGAGCCGGAGGCGACGCGCCGCTTTCTGGCGGTCACCCACGATGAGTATTTCCGGCGTACTCCGCCCGGTCTGTGGAAGAATGTTCGCGCGGTTTTCACTGACGAACCGTCGTTGATGACGGGGTACGCAGGTCCGCTTCCGCAACGGTTCCAAGGAAATGTACCGGTAATCGACAAGCCTCTCTTTCGAGACCGTCCGGTGGCGGTTCCCTGGTCTCAAGGTTTGGTTGCCGCGTTCACTGAGCGCAAAGGGTACGATCCGAAGCCTCGTCTCTGGTGTCTTTTCTGTGGTGAACATGAAGACGCGCGGGCGTTCCGGCAGGATTTCTACGAAATCGTAACCGAACTCTACACCAACGGATTCTACCGCCAGGTTCGGAACTGGTGTGACCGGCACAACATTGCATTTTCCGGGCATGTAATGGCAGAGGAATGGCTCGGAGGCCACGTGGAGTACCACGGAAGCCTGTTCGCGCCCGTCCGCGAAATGAGTCTCCCGGGAATCGACATGCTGGATTCAGACCCCGTGTCGATCCTCGAGGGACACGGGTTCATGACTGCCAAGCAGGTCGCTTCGATTGCCCATCTCACCGGTGCGCAGCAGGTGCATTCGGAATGTTCTGACTGGTCCCAGCGCAACAACGGTCGTGGCGCCACCCTGGAACAGCGGTACGGGCAGGGAGGCTTGCTCTACGTGCTCGGGGTGAACCAGGTTACCGCGTACTGGAGCTGGGACGACATCGGCGATGAGGCGTACCGGACGTACAATGACTACATGGGCCGCCTTGGCATGTTGCTGCGCGGTGGTGTCCATCGCTGCGACGTGGCCGTGCTGTACCCGATCCGAACGGCGTGGCTGGATTTCCTGCCACATGCATCCTACGAGGCTGATAACGCGGGTCAGAAGGTGGTGTCCACTGCGGGCGCGCGTGAGCGGTTCAACGCCGTCGGAGCGGCATACGCGGATACCGTGCGGGACCTGCTGCGCAGTCAGATCGACCTTGACATCATTGACGAGCAGGCGCTCACCGAAGGCATCATCGGTGCAGGAGCGTTGCATGTTGCAGGTGAATCCTATCGCGTAATAGTCTTGCCGCAATGTGAAGCCATCTCACTTTCCGCAGCGGAGGCTCTTGCGGCGTTCGGGCGGTCGGGAGGGCTGGTAGTAAGCATAGGGGCACCGCCACGACTCGTGGAATCCGCCCGCGCGACAGCGAAGGTTCACGAGGGTATGGAGCAGCTGTTCGGTGCCAGGGGGAACGGACGAATTCTCAAGAAGGAAGAGGTGGTTCCTTACCTGCGGTCCGCGCGCTGCGCAACGCTGGAGCTGGCAGAGGCGAACCCTTCCATCCTGTGCACAGAGAGATCACGTGATGGCCGCGGGTTGTGCATGATCGTGAACGCGAGCGGAGAGCCCCAACTCATCAGGCCGCGTTCCCGACTGAGGGAGCCTCTTGACCTGTATCGGCCGCTGGACGGGTCTGTCGCGCCATTCCGTGCGGGCGCTGAACTCCATCTCGGGAGTTTTGAAAGCGTTTTTCTTGTTGCACACGAACCTTCACCAACCGTGTGAAAGGAAGACACTGGTCAGCCAGCATACTTGTACCGGGTGATGATTTCCTCCTGGGTGGCGGGTGAGAGCGTGCCAAAGCGGGCGGACCACCCTGCAACGCGGACTATGAGGTCCCTGTATTCGTCCGGGTTCTGCTGGGCTTTGCGGAGGGTTTCCACGGAGATGACGTTGCCCTGAAAAATGTGACCGCCCCGGTCCACAAAGGTTTTGAGCAGCGGCTTTACCACGGATGGCGCCGCCCACGAAGGATCCAGGTCCCACATCATGGCGCCCCCTCCCCCCGCTTTGTCGAGAGAGAGACTGGTGGCCGAACGAATTGCGCCCGTGATCCCCTTGACCGCGGAACCCGACTGCGGGGAGAGGCCGTGTGCCAGTGGACGGCCGGCGTTGCGGCCATCCGGCGTAGCCCCCACTTGTCTGCCAAAATCCACCACCCATACAAAGCCAAGGATGATCGGTACAAGCGTTCCGCCGTGGCGCGTCGTATGGCTGGCCAGAAGATCGGCAAACGTACAAAAGACCCGGTCGGTCATCGCATCTGCGGCCTCGTCACCGGCACCGTACTTCGGCAGAGAACGGAGGTATGCCTGAAGTGCTTCGAACCCCACAAAGTCGGTGCGCAATGCGTTCAACAATTCCGCCGCTGTCACGCGGCGGTCCAGAAAAACGGCTCGCTGAATGGCGTAAAGGCTGTCGCCCACGTTGGGAATGCCGACGCCGCTGCCACCATAGTTCGTATACCGAGCGCCCCCATCGTTGATTGAGCGGCCCTTTTCGAGGCAGTCATGAGTCATGCTGGAAAGGAGGAAGGAGGGCCGCAGACGCGCATACTCCTCCAGATAGATATCGAGACGGCGGGCGAGTATCCCCAGTTCACGTGCAAGCTCCGCCTCGAAATCTGTGTAAAGCTCCTCAAAGGATGTGTAGTCAGCCAGCGTTTTCGGGTGGTCGACGACACGTTCCCCGGTCTGCATCAGGCAGCCACCGTTGATGACGAGCTCAAATGTGCGGGCGACGTTATGCGCAAACGAGAAGAGCAGGTCGCAGTTGCACCCTTGCGGTGATACTTCCATGCATCCGCCGGCAGTCCAGTGACGTGCGTCCTCCACGGCGACTTTGCCGCTTCTGTGAAGCGCTTCTATGACGGCATCGTCACCATACACCTGCGCTCGGTTACCTGCGCGGAGCAGGTAACGGACGGTGAGGTCAACAAAGTCGTCGGGCGCGTCGTCCGGCAGGCGTACGTAGACGGAGGGGTGCGTCTGCGGCAACTCGGAGATAATCTCGATGATCATGGAGGAAAGCGGATTGATGGCGAGGCTTCCGTCCGGTTTCCTGCCTCCCACGGGCAATGCTTCCACCCATCCGTCCGCCGGAGCAATCCGTTCGTGCAGCTTGATGAGCAACTCGGTCACAAGCTCTCTGGCTTCGTCGAGGGCTATTCTGCCTGACGCGAGGTCGCGCTCAAGGAAGGGCCACAGGTAATAGTCGAGCCGCCCCGGTCCATTCCCTCCGAAAGGATTCTCATACATGACGGCGAGGTGTTGAAACCAGAACGTCTGCACGGCTTCGCGGAACGTTGTTGACGGGTTGCGTGGCACCCGACGGCAGACGTCCGCCATTTCCTGGAGTTCCTTGCGGCGGACCGGGTCGGTTTCTTCTCTGATCAGATCTTCGATGGTGCTGACATGGAGTTCGACCCATGAAAGCAACCCCTGCAGGACAATGGCCACGCAGTGATAGAACTCGCGGGATCGTGGGGCTGTCGTCTGTCTCTGGCCCCGTTCGCACAGACCCAGCATGCCTTCGATCCCGAGGTCCAGCATCCGCCCGAAATCCCAGCATATGTGCCCGGGATACCCTCCCTGCGTGAAGTATTTCCCGTAGTACTCGCCGTCCGGGAACTCTTCCGCGACGCGACGCTCCGCAGATTGCCCGATGGAGAAATCAACCCAGCCCGGATGCTCTGTGCTGCCACTGAGTTCCGGACACGCGGAACCAGCACACGCCTGATAGATCTGACCGGGAATGCGTGAGAGCGGGTGAATCAGGACCGGTTCATTCACCAGCGCGTACGCGAGACTGCGCGCCTGGCGTTCAGGAAGGGAAAAGTCGGCATAGAGGTCGAAAAAGGCGTACGAGTAGTTCTTTTCTTTCGGGCTGTGGTGGGAGGTAAAACCGCGTGCGTAGGCTTGGTCCCTGAATGCCGCCAATCGGTCCTGCATAAGGACCTTTTCCTCTCGTTGGGGATGTACACGCGGGCAACGCATCAGACGGGCCGCGCTCCGAACGAAGTCAATTTACCGAGTCACCCGTCTCCACGTCAAACGCAGGGCAGTGTACCGAAGGCATCGGGGAGACCGACTGGCGTCGAGAACGGCCTTGCACTAAGGAAAAAGCAGTGACTTTGCGCTGATCATAAGTCACTGCTTACATTAGATATGAGCCCGGCGGGAATCGAACCCACGACCAACAGATTAAAAGTCTGCTGCTCTACCGTCTGAGCTACGGGCCCTGAAACAGGCAAGATTTTTAAATTTACTCATTTGCGCGCGGATGTGTCAACTACGCTCAGAACGTGCGGCAAGGTTGGCTTCCCGATGCGCGGGTCGGGATCGTATAGATGATTCGCCGCATGTACGACTGGGTTCTGAGTTGGGCTGAGCATCCCGCAGGCGTTGTTGCACTGGCGGTTCTCGCCTTCTCTGAATCTTCATTCTTCCCGATTCCCCCGGATGTGCTTCTTATCGCTCTTGCCATGGGCAAACCGAAACGGGCATTCTGGTTTGCTGCCGTCTGTACGATGGGCTCCGTCGCAGGTGCCATGTTCGGGTATCTGATCGGCAGTGTCTTCTGGAATGCGGTGAGCCCTTATTTCTTTTCCTACGTTCCCGGATTCACGCCGCGTCAGTTCGAGATCGTCAGAGGGATGTACGAGCAGTACAACTTCTGGATTGTCTTCACTGCTGCATTCACTCCGATCCCCTACAAGGTCATCACCGTCACGGCCGGTGTATTCGGCATCAATTTCCCGCTCTTCCTCGTTGGGTCCATCATCGGGCGTGCGGGACGTTTCTTCCTTGTCGGGGCAATGATCTGGAGATTCGGGCCCCCGATCAAAACGTTCATCGACCGGTATTTCAACGCACTTGCCGTAGCTTTTACGGTTTTGCTCGTGGGCGGGTTCGTCGCCATCAAGTACGCGTTCTGAGCACTTGGATGGGGTTAGTCGACAGGGGTGACTATGAGTGGTTTTCGCAAGAACAGCGTCGCGTATTCACCGAAACAATGGGAGATGCGGTGGCATCCGATCCGGAAAGAGTGGGTGGGATTTGCCGCGCACCGCAATACACGCCCCTGGCAGGGGGAACAGGCGCCGCAGCCGCCTCCGCCGCCGCCTTTCGATCCGACGTGCTACCTCTGCCCCGGCAACACACGGAACCGGGGGGAAAGAAACCCCGATTATTCGGGAACATTCGTTTTCGACAACGATTTTCCTCCTTTTGGGCCCGATGCGCCGGAAACCACTACCGAGCACGGCCTGTACAAGGCGATGCCGGCGTACGGACGTTGCCGGGTTGTCTGTTTTCACCCCCGGCACGATCTCACCCTTGCCGAAATGAATCGAGAAGATATTCGCCGCGTGGTTGAGACCTGGCAGACTGAACACAGAATGCTCGCAAAGGATAGCCGTATCAACCACGTGCTGATTTTCGAGAACAAAGGGAGCGTCGTGGGTGTGAGCAATCCCCACCCGCACGGGCAGATTTACGCAACGGAGTTCGTGCCTCCGGTGACCGTCACAGAGCTCGCATCATCCCGGGAGTTCTACGCAGAGAAACGCCGCACGCTTGTTGGAGCCATTCTGGAACAGGAACTGCGGGATGAGGTTCGCGTCATTGCGCAGAACGATACGTCGGTTGCTTTCATCCCGTATTTTGCGCGGTACGCGCACGAAACATACATCGTACCGCGCCGCCCCATGCCGTCAGTTGCGGATCTCACCCCGGACGAAGCGGACGACTTCACAGAGATCTTACATACGATGCTCGTGAAGTTCGACAACCTGTACGGTATTTCTTTCCCCTATGTGATGGCGTTCCATCAGGCTCCAACGGATGGCGCCGCCCACCCGGAATACCATTTTCACGTCGAATTCCACCCGCCACTCCGCTACCCGGGAGTGCTTAAGTACCTCGCCGGCGCGGAAACCGGAGCGGGTGTTTTTCTTAACGACACGTCACCCGAGGAGAAAGCGAAGGAATTCCGCGCGGCCGGTAACATCCATTACAAAACGACCGGCGGCCAGAAGACAGCCTGATGTTTCCGCACAAAAGAAAGGCCTGGAAGTATTTACCCCAGGCCTTTCGAACAATCGATCGGCAAACGATTACTTGTCTTTGCCGGGAAGGTTGAAGAACTCGCGCATGTTTTCGTACAGGACTTTCCGGTCCTCGGGATCAGCGAGATTGAGGCCATATTCGTTGATCAACATCACCTCTCTCCTAGTCCACTCGTCCCACGCTTCCTGACTCACGTTCTCCCATATCTCCTGACCGATTTTCCCCCGCATCGGCGGTTTTTCCATCTGCGGCACGACCTTGCCGGTTCGGGAGCAGGTTATCATCTTTGCCATGGGAACTCCTTATCATGTATGGCATGGTCTGGCTACTGAACGAATCCAAAGCATAGCAACGCGCGCCACGAATATCAATGTGCGTCGAGAGCTTTCTTTCGCGAGGCAGCAGTTGTGAATACCGAACATGAGTGTCTCATCTGGTGGGAGGAAGTCCACAAGAGCTTTGGAGCGAACCACGTCCTGCGCGGGGTAACGCTCCAGGTGTGCCAGGGCGAAACCCTGGTCATCATCGGGCGCTCAGGATGTGGCAAAAGCGTGTTGCTCAAGACACTGGTGGGACTCATCTCCCCGGATTCCGGCAGAATCTGGGTGAAAGATCGCCAGATTGTCGGTGATCCATCCGCGATGGCGGAAGCCCAGAGGCTTTGCGGGATGGTGTTCCAGGGAGCGGCGTTGTTCGATTCTCTTTCAGTCGCCGAAAACCTGGCATTGCCCTACTGGGAGAACACCGACCTCAGCAAGGGGGAAATCGAGGAACGGATACGGTCATTGCTCGCACTTGTGGGGCTGCGCGATGTAGAACAACTCATGCCGGCAGAGTTATCAGGCGGCATGCGCAAACGCGTAAGCCTTGCACGGGCGCTGGCTGACGAACCCGAGATCATGCTCTACGACGAACCAACCACAGGTCTCGATCCTATCATGGCAGATGCTATCAACGAGCTTATCAGGTCGACGCAGGATAAGGTCAAATTGACGTCGATAGTGGTAACGCATGACCTGAGTACCGTGCGGAAAGTTGCGAACCATGTTGCAATGCTTCATGAGGGGCGCATCATATTCCACGGGACTCCGGACGAGTTGTTCGCGTCAGCCGATCCCGTGGTAACCCAGTTCATCCAGGGGCGCGCGGACGCGCGTGTCGAGGTCCCGCGCCCGGAATTGCGCGAGCACGAAATCGATGAGTAAGCCGAACCGGGGAGAGCGCCGATCGGCCTCGTCGAGTTGGGTTTCCTGGCTCGTGGAAATGGCGCGTGCGGAGAGGCTCTGGTTTGGCGGGACCGTGTTGTTTTCCGTTATGGGCGCTCTCACGGGAGCGCTCGCCACGTGGCTGATGGTTCCCCTGGCGGCTGTTCTGTTCCCCGAAAGCACTGGAGCGGACCCGATTCACAACCCCTCGAGAGGGCTGTATCCCGGTTCTGCAGGCGCCTGGTTGATGCCTACAATCGCGAGCATCACACCCCTCTCAGTCGCTTTCTCATTCGTTGTTGTCTTCACCGTGAAGAATCTCTGCGAGTTCGGCTCGCGCGTGGGGTGCGACGCCCTGGTCGCAAAGGTTGAATTCCGGCTGCGCAATTCCCTGTGGCGCCAGTATCTGGCATGTGGGCGCGCGTCAGGGCGTTCTTTTTCCGGGGCGCGATTCATCCACGAACTGCTTGCCGGCGCGGGGGAGCCGGCCGCCGCGGTCGGAGCAATTCCGGTGCGTTGGATCGGTGACCCGGTCGCTGCGGTGGCCCTTCTCGGCACGATGGCGATAATCAGCCCCCATCTTACGTCCGCGATGTTGGTGCTTCTTCCACCCGCGTGGTGGGCAACCCGGAAGGGCTTCCGCCACATTGGCAACCGAACGGAGACAAGGCTTGCCGTGCGGGGACAACTTGGAGCGCGTTTGAGTGAACTCGCCTCGTTCCGCCCGGTGCTGGCAAGCCACGCCGCGATGGATTGGGCAATGATCAACACCGGCCGGGACGAGCAATCGGTAATCCGGGCAGCCCTTTCATGGTCCCGCGTTGCTCGTTTGATCCCGCTGACTGCCGAGACCCTCGGCGCGTTCGTCGGCGCCGCGGTGATTCTCGTCGTTGCAAAAGGCATACGTGCGGGAACGCTTTCGGGCGGAGAGTTCTTGACGTTCCTCACTGCGTTTTTCCTACTCCTTCCAGTGGCAAAGCGGCTGGCAGCGTTAAGTGGAGACATGCGAACATCCCGTTCTGCGTGGGAAAGGCTCGCTTCCTTGCTTCCTGCTGACGCAAGAGCCGAAGTGGCTGTACCCCCTTCGGAAACGTTCCGTGCACCCGCGATTACTCTCCGCACACTTCGGGCAAGCATTCCCGGCGGCAACCGGGTGCTCGACATCGGGCACGCAGAATTCCCCCCCGGAGAGGTGACTGCCATCGTTGGTCCGACCGGTTCCGGGAAGAGCCTGCTTTTGGAAATCATCGCGGGGTTTGGTGTTCCAGACGAAGGAACGGTATGCTGGAACGAACGGCCGATCCTCTCACCACATGTGGTTCCGGAAGGGCTGCCGTTCGGGTACGTTCCCCAGGATCGGTGGACAATCTCCGGCACAGTCGGCGAAAACGTGGCGCTCGGGAGACCGGTTTCGGAAACCGCCCTGACAACGACTCTCCAGGCTCTGGGGTTGGATCTGGACGTTCAGACCGAACTGGGGCAGGACGGCGCGCCGCTTTCCGGTGGCGAGAGGCAGCGCCTGGCGCTGGCAAGAGCGTTGCTCGGTGAGCCTCCGCTGCTGCTTCTCGACGAACCCACCTCAGCGCTCGACGCGGCGAGCGAGGAACGCGTCATCGCTCTTCTACGCTCCCTGAAGGGCAGAACCACGGTTCTGGTGGCAACGCACAGCACCGCCGTCATCAGTGCCGCGGACTGGGTGTATCATTTGCCTTTCCAATTTGCGACAACCGCTCTGCACAAGGAACTGGTGACATAATGCGTGTCAAGATGCTGGCGGCCGGATGCGTGTTCGCTCTTTCGTGCTGCACTTCGCCCCGTGCGGATGTGACCTCCCGCTACGCTGCGCAATTTGAGGAAGCCCTGGCCAGCATGGCGATGTCGCCCGCAGACGTGACATTCCGAACAGACCACGTCGAACGGGATTCCTTCCGGCTCCGAAGAACGGACGTATTCCTTCTTCACCCCCTCTCCTTCGCCGACTCGCTTGCATCGTTCTCCGCAAGAGCGGGCGAGTTCGGAGGTCCCTCGCCGTATGTCCACCTCGCGGCGGATTGGCTTGATGATCCCCTCCCGCCGTTGTGCGACCCTGCTGCGCGAGTGCTTGTCAGAGATACAACACGATGCGCACGTGCGTTCAATCGCCTGGCAGGTGCAATCGAACATGCGGCGCGCATTGTTCAAGAGAGCCAGAGCGTTTTCTCTCCGGCGGAACGGGAGTCGCTCTC
>JAKPPK010000390.1 GCA_029547385.1 Candidatus Latescibacterota bacterium | reverse complement strand
GGAAGAAAAGCCAGCCTTCTTGACCGGCCGGGGAGTCACCCCAGTTGATGGTTACCGTGTTTGCCGCGGTGATTCCGAAATCAGCCGAGTCATCCCCGGTGGCATCCGTCTGCGGCGTAGCCGTCGCATATGTTCCGCCGGAGCCAGCGAAAATGCGAATAGAACCCGGAACGTACGTCATGCCGGACGGCACCACGTCGGAAAACACGATGCCGTACGCGGTGCTGGTGCCCGTGTTATTGCCACGGATGGAATAGGTTACGACGTCACCCGGCTTCGGGTCGGAGGGAGAAGCCGTCTTCACCATGCTGAGTACTGCGGTCGACACCGTGGAGGTAAAGACTCCCGCGTCCGACACACCCGTGTTGAACTGGGAGGTGGCCGTCAGTGTCACCGCCTGGGACGAGCCGTCAAGCGCGCCTGTCGGTACATTCACGACGACGAACACCTTTTTCGAGCTGTCCGCCGGAAGGCTCGCGATGGTGCTGACGATGTTCCCCGGCACCATTTCGCCCGCGTCGAGTATACCGTTGCCGTTCGGGTCGCCGTAGATCACGGCGGTCCAGCCGGACGACAGGGCTGACGTGGTGAGAGCGAACGTGTCGGTGCCGTTCCCCATGTTGGTGATCGTCGCGGTGTACGAGACCCACGAGTTCTCGGTGACCGACTTCGCCGAAGTTGCCGGAGACACATCAACGCCGGCCACCTGCGCCACCACGGTGGTGACGGTGTTCGAGTTGATGTTCGGCAACGCGTTGCCATTCGCGTCCTTGTAGCTCAAGGTCGCGAAGTTGCTGATGACGGTTCCGGCAGGCGTACCGGCGGCCCAGGACGTTCCGAAAGGAACCAGGGTCACGAGTACCGCCAGGAACCACCATGTTGTTGGACCCCTGAGTGCCTTCATGGCGCTCCTCCTTTCAGAGAGTGGTTCCGGGGTGGTGTGTGAACTTGTGCGCGTGTTGTGTGAACGAAACAGATGTGTCAGCGGTGTCTTCATTGTCCTTCCCCTTCCGCTGCGCCGGGTAAGGACACTCTCACCCGAACGGTGGCTACTGCTTTGGAACGCGGCCGGATCGGTTCATTGACCAGCCATTTGATGTGCGTGTACCGGTCGGCCGGAACATGCCGTTTCTCAATTGTCCCGTCCGGGTTCTGGAAGTCGTACATGATGGGCGGCGGTTGGAAAAACCTGCCTCCATCTATGCTGTAGGTGATCGTCATCCCTACGCCTGCGGCGCTTCCGATGACGTACTCCGTGCCGCGCGGAATGGGATCGACGATTTCGACGCCGTACGCGGGTTCCGTGCCGTTATTCACGGCGGTAAGCGTGTACCGGATGATGTCGCCCGGTTTCGAGATGAGGTTGCCCGCGCTATCCCTCACCGCCTTGCCGATCCGAGCATCACCGGCGGGAAGAACGAGCTCGTCAGTGATGGTGATGGAGACTCCGTTCGGCGCGGGCTGCTGACCGGTTGCAGGTTCGCTGACCGCCAGTGCAGCACACACGGCGATCAGGAGGACCAGAACGGTTCCGCTTCGTCTGGTGCGCATGGTGCTACCCATAACAGACTCCTTTCCTACTTCACTTTCACGCGGAACGAAAACGTCCCGCTCCCGCCCACAGGGAGGGTTCCCACTGTTACGCTCACGTTGTTCCCGGAGACGGTGACCTGATCCGCGTCGGCCGCGTCGGTTTTCGGCACGCCATTCAGAACGACGCTGTTGGGGACGTAGTCCGTTTCGAACGGCACCGTATCCGAGATGATGAGGAAGGTCGCCGCGTCGGTGCCGTTGTTGCCGTACGT
>JAKPPK010000533.1 GCA_029547385.1 Candidatus Latescibacterota bacterium | reverse complement strand
ATGAGCTATTTCTTCGGCATTTCGGGCGGCTACGTCACCGCGGTGTCGCTCGGAGGGCTGAACGGGGCAAGGTTTCTTGAAGGGCTGCGCCTGTTCTTTTACGTGCGTGACGTGGCGGTCGGGCTTCTGAAAGCGTTCGTGTTCGGCGCATCCACGTCGTTTCTCGGGTGCTACTTCGGGTATTACGCCAGAGGTGGAGCCGAAGGCGTAGGCCAGGCCGCGATCAGGGCGTTTGTGTCCTCTTCCGTCGTCATTCTGGGAGCCGATTTCCTCATCGCTTCGATTGCATTCATGTAACAATCGTCTCCACCCCTTTTCCCCCTCGGAATACGCATGTTCTCCCGCGATGACTGCCGCCGCAACCTCAGGTGGTACATCCTTTTCCGCATGTCGCTCGACTTCATGATGTGGGGCCCCACCTGGGTGCTCTACATGCGCGACGAACTCGGGTTCTCCTTCACCGAAATCATGCTGTTCGACTTCTTCTTCCAGACGGCAATCGTGCTGCTGGAAGTGCCGACCGGCATGTTCGCTGATATCATCGGCCGCCGGTGGGCACTCCGCGGCGGCGCATTCAGCCTCTTTCTCGCCATGGGAATGTGGGGCGCGGGCTGGAACGCCTGGTGGTGGATCAGCATCGCGTGGGCATTCTGGGCAATTGCCGCCACCTTGATCAACGGGGCGGATGCGTCGCTCGTGTTCGAAACCCTGCGCGCGGACGGGCGGGGGTATGAATTCGGGAAGGTCCTCGGGCGCATTTCGAGTCTGTCGATGCTTGGCATGGTTGCCGCGTCGGTTCTCGGCGGATGGATGGCGGAGTACGGCTACCGCGTGCCGATCCTCGTCCACACCGCGCTGCTGGCATTCACCGTGTTCGCTGCGTTCCGCCTTCGGGAGCCGCCGCGCGCCGAGAGGCTTGTCCACGCGACGGTGCGCAACATTGCCCGTTCCATCCGTGCACTCCTCAAACGCAGTCACCGGTTCCGGTATCTGCTCATGTACTCGGCGCTGATACAGGTGGTGGAAATCATGGCCGTGGTGTATCAGCAGCCGCTTCTGGTGTCGCTCGGTTTTCCGATCAAGCAACTCGGCGTGTTCTACGCGGGTGCGATTCTCATTGCGTCCGTCGGGCCGATCGCCATGACATGGGCCAGCGACCGTTTCGGAATCGCGCGCACGCTGGGGCTTGGCGCGCTGGGCACCACAATCGCCTGTCTGGGGCTGTTCTGGTTGCCGGGGCTTACGATCGTCATCCCGTTCCTGGTCCTCCGTTTTTTTGCCGACGGAGTGCGCCCGGTGACCATCGAGGGCATGAACCGGCTGGCGGACCCGGACGATCGGGCGACCGTGCTCTCGTTGCGGAGCATCTGCATCTCCAGCGTTGCCGGGCCGATGGAAGTGCTGTCGGGGTGGTGGGCGGACAGGGTGCCGATTCGCCGGGTATACCTCGTGTGCGGGGCGCTGCTGCCGCTCTTCTCCGTGTGGCTCGGATGGGCGTGGAAACGGCACCCGGAGCCTATGCCGAAGGACGTGCAGGCGGTGCCCCCGGTTCCCCGGCTGGGGGGAGACCCGTCGCTTCACTCGGAGTGACGAGAGCGGCTACCGGTCACGACGGCAACGCTGAGTCGTTACACGCGTGCCCCTCCACGCACGCCCGCCCTGGAGGGACCCGCTCTGTCGGGTCCTGCGCCCTGCGAGGAGGTTGGGCGCGTGGGTTTTCCCCTGGATTCCCGCCTTCGCGGGAATGACAGTCACTACACGAGCATTGCGTCATTTGTGCGTCGTATTCCCATCCTCGGGGCGCTGGCAGATCCAACCTTCACAGAACACCCACGACGAAAAGCGTCGTCATTCCCGCGAAGGCGGGAATCCAGAACACACTGCTGAAGAGATTCTTCGCTTTGTCCGCGTGGCGGACGCCGCTCAGAATGACGGGGAAGGGGGCGGACGGTAGATCAGCGGCAGGGTGCACCGACGGTCGGGCCGGGTAGTTGCCGCGAGGCCTTGGAGTGCGGAGGCGCGCCTCCGCTTTGAAAGCGCAAGCACGTTTGCGCAGTCCAGAGTGAGTTGCGTGTTTGCTCACGGGGTGCGCGGTGGCACTTCGACAAGCTCAGTGACCACCGCGTGTCGTCGAGATAACGCGGCGCAGAGAATCTACGTTTCGTTCAGACGGACGAGCGGCGGCAGGTCGTTGCGTTCACGCCACCCGAAGACCGGCGGAGCAGGCGGAGGGCACGACGGAGCGTGCCCCTCCACACATACCCGCCTTGGAGGGACCCGCTCTGTCGGGTCCTGCGCCCTGCGAGGAGGTTGGGCGCTGGGAGATCCAACCCTCACAGAATACCCACGAAGAAAAGCGCCGTCATTCCCGCGGAAGCGGGAATCCAGAGCACCCTGTTGAAGAGATTCTTCGCACCGTCCGCGCGGCGGACGCCGCTCAGAATGACGGGTAGGGGGGAGCAGAATCACGGTCCGGGGGCCGAGGGAACACCCGAACAAAGCCTGCATTGGAGGGACCCGCTCTGTCGGGTCCAACGGGCGTGCGCGGGAATCTCACTTTGCCACCTACGGCTTCGGGTAGCTGATCGCCAGCATGGCCTCGATGTCAAGCGGATCAACGCCGAACCGTGCGCGCAGCGCCGCATGAATCCGCCCGTCGCTCTCCGGTTCCCCCTGAATCGGCAGGCGCACGCGAGCGCCTTCTTTCAGCGCCGATTCCTTCGCGCCTACTTCCATCATCATGGACATGAGCGCGTCCTGCTCGTCGAATTCGCTTGGCCGGACTCCCCGCACCGCGCAGGCGAAATCGGCGAGATGGTCCATGATGGCGCAGCCGTACCAGTCGCTGGCGTGCTGCGGTATCTCCTCCGGGCGGAAGGGGTTAACGTATTCCACCACGCCGCCGCCGACGGGTCTCAGGTCCGCGTATGTGCGTGTCCATCGGTGGTCCGGGCACTCGGTGACAATCGGGATCGTGGTGTCGCTGATGCCGCGCCGGCCAAACTCGGAATCCGTGCAGAGCCGGATCTCCCCCTCTCCCTGCCAGCCCCGCCGCGCGAAATGGACGATGGTGCCGCGCTCGCCCTGCCATTCGGTGTAGCCGGGGCGCGGATAGCGTCCGAGAAAGCCCTTCACGTTGGCCAGGTGATCCATGACGAAGCCGTTGCCCGGGAACTGGAAAAAACGCGCCCGATAGGTTTCGCTGTCGTGGAACCGCTCCGGCGATTCGTGAAACGCCATGGTGGGCATGGTGTGCTCGACCGATTGCACCCACTCGGGATGGGCCCCGAAGAAGGCGACCCAGCGCGAGTTGTTGTGGTAACCGGTGTGGTCGGCGTAGGAAACCACCCGGTGCACCGGGCCGACCACTTCCGCGGCGGCGAGCTTCCCGACGATGCGGTCTATCGGGAAGCGGAAGAAGTTCTCGGCCACGCGCACGAGCACCTTGCCCCGGCGCGCCGCTTCGATCATCTGCCGCCCCTGCGTGACGGTGTTACACCAGCTTGTTTCCACGAGGTTGTGAATGCCGTGCGCGGAAAGGAAGCAGGAGATGGAGTGGTGCGACTCCACCGGAGTAACCACCACTGCCGCTTCCATCGGGCGTGAACGCACCAGCTCGCGGATGTCGTAGAACGCCGGCACACCGTACGACGCGGCGAGCGCATCCGCGTGCTCACGCACCGGGTCGCACACCGCCACGACGCGCATCCAGTCGCTCATGGACGGCATGATCGGGCGGTAAATTGAGCGTGCTCGCGAGCCCGCGCCGATCAGCGCAGCGCGGACCGGTTCGTCGGGAATGGGAACGCCGTTCACGCGTCTACTCGAGGTCGAGGATCTGCATGCGACCCGGCGAGACAGGAACGACGAGTCTGCGGCCATCCACGGTGATCGTTACGGGTTCCCGCACATCACCGAAATCCGTTCTCCGCAGGAGCACCTGGTTCCCCACACGAACTCCCGAAATGACCGGTCCCTGCTGCGGTGGAACATCGAAGCAGATCGGGGTGCCGTTGAGCAGCCAGTCATTGTAGAGCAGGGAGCCGTCGTACACGCGCTGGACAAGGGCGATTTCCTCTGCCAGCTCGTCCATCGGCGTCCATGAGTAGAAGATGTCGTGTCCCCGCAGCAGGAGGTGCCAGAGCAGTTCCGTATACGCTTCCGCGCTCATCTGCGGCACGGCCGGGCTGCCTGCCGGCGGGGCTGTGGTATGCCAGTGAACGAACGTGGCGATCGGAATGCCTGACGGGGTGGATTTGCCTGCGTTCGTGCCTACCAGAAGCATATTGTAGAACCAGCGGTAATCGGGATTGGTGAACTCCGGGTACGCGTCATAAATGCGGTACCAGGTATACACTACCGGCATCGCAAGAGTGAAATGCGTCTCGAAGAAATCGTTGTACCACGGACGGTGAAGGTCGTTCTGGTCTCTTTTGTGGGGAAGCTCCGGCTGTGGATGCTCGAAATAGTCGTACCAGTACCGCCACCCGTCGTTTGGGTACACCGCGTAATTCGTCACAAGCGCCTTCGGGTTTCGCGCAAGGATAGGGTCCGCGTAACACTCTCGCTGGAGCCTGCTGCGCATCTGGCGCATGCGCGCCTGAAACGCGGAAAAATCGTCTATGTTCGGCAGGTTCTCGCGGCACCGCGCGCACTGTCTGGAAGACCTCCACGCATCGTTCCACTCGTGCGGGCCATCAATCTCCCAGTCTGCAGTCACGATCCCGATGGGAACGCCGGCTTGATGGTATGCCTCCACGTACGCCGCAACGCGACCCAGTATGACGGGCATTCGGTGTTCCAGTGCGAAGGGGCACCCCATTTTCGGACCGCTGAACGATTCATCGAAGAACGGCTGTCCCGCCTCGTCCACGTGCGCGGTGGCGGCTGTTTTGTCGTAAAAGCTGTACAGCAGAGCGTTTGCATCGCAAGCCACCGTAAGCCCGAGTTTTTTCTGTATCCTCCCGATCCGCAACGCTTCTGCGATTCCGGCATCCTGGTTCGCCCCGGTCTGCCACATGCTGATGACGCCGATTCCCCGCGCTGCAAGTTCACGGATCGTCCATTCGGCTTCTTCGTCGTTCAACGCGCTCAGGCTGCCGATGGAATACTGATACACAAGCTCCCGCGAGCCCCTCTGGTTCCTCAGCGGAGGGCAGGCGTTGAGGACGGTGCGGATGTTGTCCGGAAGATTCGTGGGAACAGGCATGGGTAACTCCCTTGAAAACGCGGTGGAGGCGAACGCCAACAAAACACCTGTCAGATGGAACAAGATTATCGACCCTTCAGAAACACGCGGGCAATCTGCGCCACATGCGGGAACACGTATCCATGATACTGGAAGACGTCGGAAATGCGCAACGGAAACTGATCGACGCATGAATCGGTCAGAACGTAGTCTCGATCCGGGCGTGCACTTTTCCCCGTGAGAATGTGTCGTGCCGCCCCCATCCGAAATCAATTCCGAGATTCCCTGCGGTGGTGCGGGCGCGAAGCCCTCCCCCGTATCCGACAGGGTATGTCTCTGCCGATGCGGTCATGCCGCTCTGCGCGTCTATCCGGCGTGTGCGCACGTACCCGGCATCAACGAACACGAACACGCGCGCGGCCCCTCCAAGAAGGTACCGTAACTCGTGATTGCCCCAGATGATCCGATCACCGGCGAACTGGTCCTGTCGGTACCCGCGCAATGTCAGAGCACCTCCCAGGCGCAGTTCGTCCGCGGCGGAGAATGTGGTCCGCCCGCTGGTGCTGGAAATCTGCCCTCCGTGCCAGCCAACCACGGCGACAATGGCGCGCCGCACCGGCAGGAAATGCTCAAGGTCAACCTTCACCACGGACACCCGCTCGTTCCGTAACCAGGCGGATCCGCCGTAGTACGCGAGGAAATCGGAGTCGTACACCCGATTCCTCCGCATATCGTACCGCCAGTTCAACGCGTATCGCATGCCGGTCGTGGGGTTCTCCCGAACGTCCCGCGTGTCGTATTCCGCTTCCCCTCGCAACGTCATGCTCCGGTACCGCGGACCACCGAGAAGGGGTACTGAGTCGCTACGGACGATTTCGCGGCCGATGCTTGCCGCCACCACCACGTCGGGGACGAGTTCTCCGCCAACCGCCAGTTCAAGACGCTCGAGCGCGTACGCGGTGCGCTGCTCAACGGCAAGCTTCCCTTCCGCATCCACAGGAAAGCCGGCGACCCACGGCTCCCGGTACGAAAGGTCCAGCGTGGTCTGTTCTGCCTGAGGACGATTCCAGCGAACCGCAAGCCGACGTCCCGTACCCAGCAGGTTGCCCAGCGTCACATCCGTAAGACCTGTGAACTCTCCGCGCGAGTTGCCCTCGCCCGGCTGGTAACCGACGACACCCTCAAACCTGTTCGGGCGGCCTTCCCGAACGGATATGAGAAGATCAGCGGTTCCGGACGCGGAGTCGCTCCATGCCAGGGCAGGCTCCCCTACGGCATCGAACATCCCCGAACGATTCAACCGCCGTACCCAGCGCTCAACGTCTTTCTGGGAATACGCGCTTCCCGGCGTCCGGCGCAGTTCGCGCGCAATGACGTGACTTTTCGTGATTGTGTTGCCCCGGGGAACCACGCGTGCGACACGCACGAGGGGACCGGACACCAGGCGCGTATTCACCACGAACCGCGAAGCGGTGTGCTCGTGTGCTGATACAAGCGTCGCTTCGGCAAACGGGTATCCCTCCTCTGCTTCCCGTCGAAGGAGCCGGTACACTGCGTCGGGTGTGGATCGAAAACCCGGCAGGCGCTCCGAAAGTGAATCCGTCACGTCCCCCCGCGTGCGCTGGATTGCAAGGGTGACGCTGGCGATATCGCCCTCGTGAACCAGTATTTCGCGCACGGCATCCCCGTTTCGGGAGACGTATAACGTGTCCTGCAGAATGGCGGACCAGAAGCCTGCATCTGAGTATTCCTTCCCGATGCGGCGCAACCCGTCAGGGCCGGACGCCCACAGACGGATGCGATCCGCCGGAAACGCCCTCGCGCCGCGGACAACCACGCGAACCGAGTCAGTCTGGACGGCATCGGCGGGGCAGACTTTGGCGCAGCAGAACACGGCGCACGCGCCGGTCGCAAGGGCAGCGATTCTGCGTATCATGGGCAGCGGTTCCGGGGTCTGCCGGATGTGGGAAACGCTCCGGAACCCGCAGGAGCACGCCGGGCCGAATGGAGGGAGGGGGACATCGGGCGAACCCCAACCGGAGGACTACTCGTCTTCCTCGAACTCCCGGTTGCCGATTCGGGCTCGAATCCACCACGACGGCGGATAGGAGGTCTGGAACTTCTCTATACGATCGAGAACCGGTTCTCCGAGCACTTCCGCAAGACGACGGAACCGGCAATCCATGATGGACATGAAGGCCGCTTCCCGAATCACATGCACGACGTCGTCCGTGAGATACCCGTCCACGCGGACCGGTTCCACTGCGGGGTCGTCCAGCAGGTCAGCGAGGGTACAGATGGTTTCTGATTCGTCGCTTCCCGCCATGCGTTCGATGGCGCATATGCGGGTGATCTGTGGTTCTTTCGGGTCGGAAGCGATGCGCGCAAGTTCTTTTTCCAGCGCCTCATCCCCTTTTTCAAGGTGGATCAGCGCGTGGCTGACGTGCGCGGAAAGCATGTCGCGCCCGGCGGGAAGCACACGTTCGAGTTCGCGCAGCGTTGCTTCTGCGTGAATACCGCCAAGACCCTCCAGAGCCAGCACCGCGGAAGTTGCCACCTCAGGAGCGTCGGAAAAGGCGTACCCTTTGAGCACCTGGGCGACTCTATCGCGATACGCCGCCGACCACCCCTTTCGGGCGCGGCCGAGCATCCCCAGGGCAGCAATCGTGGTGGCGACGCTGGGGGAATCTTCACAACGGCTCAGGATGCGAAGGAGAAAGGGCGCAGCTCTCCAGTCTCCCAGTGCGCCTGCGATGCCGATGTAACCTTCATGATAATTTGTGGGGAATTCCGCATGGGGTTTGTCAAAAAGTTCTTCCGCCAGCCGCCCGGGATCGAGGAAATAGCGCGACAGCAGTCGCAGGTCAGTCAGATCGGTGGAGAACCCCGAATCGTCGGTATCGCCGAACTCATTGACGCCGATATAATGAAACCACTGCGCGAGGTCGTCCCCTTTGGCGGTTTCTTCGAACGGAATGCCGCGATTGCACAGTTGCAGGCACGCCATACGGAACACATCACGCGCCTCGGCCGCCTGGAGGCACCCGCGCTCAACGTAATGGATCAGGGCGAGCGCCAGTTCCGCCAGCGCCTGCGCGCTTTCCTCCTCCGCAACAATGTCGAACGGCTCCAGAAGGTCGTCCACGGGAACCTCGGGAGGCAGGTTCGCGAGGGTGGACGAAATCTCCTCGGGATCATAGTCGGCACTGTGCCATTCGCCGACCCATTTCGCCACACGTTCGGCAGCGCCCCGGTCAAGAGACGGCAGGACGATCCCGCGAAGGGGAACCGCTACGGTTTTTCGCTCCATGTGCGACTCCGGCAGGGGAAATGGGGTGGATCAGTTTGCGCCATTGGCAAGAACGCCAGCGATCCGTTCCATCCGTCCGAGCAGTTGCTCCACTTCGCACGCGCAATCATCCGACGCCCGGGCGACGATTTCCCCGGTTTCCACGTTGATGAGGCGTGCCGTGGTGGTGTACGTACTTCCGAGTTTGCCGATCGTTCCCGTAACGATACGGTTGACACCGACGAGGCGACCGATTTCCACCACGCAGGCGTCAGATTCACACGCACCGGAAATCTGGAACTCCTGTTCGCGCAGAATCTCTTCCATGCGTTCACGTTCTATCACCATAAATATACCAGTGTCCACGAGCTCAGCCCGCAAACGGTCGGTAAGAATGGCCACTTCGTCCCTTGATACCCCTACCCCTTTGAAATCCACCACGGCCACCGCTACCCGTTGCTCTGCCGGCTGACGACGAACCAACACGGGCGGCGCCACAGCCGATTCGGGGGGCGCCGCAACCACGGAAGCCGCACCGGTGGCCGTCGCGCGGCGCGCTGCAGCCGCCTGTGAGATCCGCTCCGCGATGATGAGCCGCAGTTGTTCCCACTCCTGACGCAATGAGGCGGGTGGGTTCGTGGTGAACCAGTCAGTGTCCGACTCATCCCGGCGCCTGTCGTCCCTGTCATGGAACATGGCGCCCACAAGCGAGGTGCCTTTTCGCATCTGATACTCGCCGTTGAGAATCAGCGTGCTGTCGGAAAGCGACACGACCACACGATCCTGCCCCGAATAGCCGAAGAAGATCTTCATCCAACCTGCCGTCATGCGCCAATCAGTGGAAACAGTACCCACGCGTTCGTTCACGAGGGCGGGGCTGTATCCTCGCTCAGTCAGGGCGGCGACGATAATCTGAACGGCCTGGTCCCGGTCTTGAACAGGCGTGACGGGAGCCAGCGAACGGTACGGCTGGGTGGCCAGAACGCCGCAGCTCGATCCGGACGCGGCAAGCACCGCGGCGATCCAGAGGAATCCGAAGCTGGAACGGCGACGTGCAGGCAAGGCTGGATAAACTCGTTCCGAATGGTAAAGACGGACTGTCCGGCACGGACTGTCTGCTACGGACTGTGAGGCGTGTCACATTGGTGACGTATTAAGGGTACCCCGCGGGGGGCGATTTGTCAATCAACGAAGCCCTTCGCGGCCGACGACGATGCCTTTCGCGATCTCCGCGCCTCAATCGCACGCGGCACAAGCTCCATGAGACTCGCCATCCGGACGTTCCACGTTACGCTGAACAACAGGGCGATCCCCCACAGCCCGACGATGATGTTGGCCCCCCACATCGCCAGCCAGGGCGGGAGGTATCCTCTGTCGGCAAGTTGTTCACCGGCAATGAGAGATGCCCAGTAGAGAAGGAACAACACGAGACTGGCAACGATTGCCACGGAGCGACCGGTCCCGCGTGCCATCATGCCGAGCGGAGCCCCGATGAGGACGAATACGATGCAGGCGACAGGAATCGAGAACTTTTTGTGGATTTCCACGCGGTACTGATTTGCCATCTGCCGGTAGCCCTGGCGCACCCTTTCTTCTGACGCAATCTGCTGCCTGCGGTAATCCGCCGCCATCCCCGTGTCGGCAACCAGCGCGGCGATCCGTGCGTCGACCGCTTCGACCTGGCGATCGTACATGCGTGCACGCTCCAACATGGCCGCGGAGGAGAGCTCGCGATCACCGCGGAACCCCTCCGCCCGCCGAAGCTGCTCAGGGTTCCCCCTCTGTCGGTCGGCAATAATGATTGTCTGCCGTTGAAACTGCGTGCGTATGTCACTTTCCGGGTTTTTCGAGTCAACCTGACTCATTTCCCCGTCGTTCAGGACGAGGCGCACCGTCGCGCCACCGTCCCAGATTTCAATCGTTCCGCTCTTCGCGGTCACGACGGTCGGCCGGGTCCCGCCCGCCTGGTCAAATTGATAGATCAGAATGCCTTCCAGACGAGACCCCGAGGCGTCGTCCCCCGCATCCGGTGATTCCAGTATCACCCGATCTACGCGCAGGACGTACCCGGGGAAATCAGTGATGAACTGCCCTTCCCGGCTTTTGAGGCTGATCGCCGGCTTCTTCTCTCTCAAGGCATTCAGGAGAACCCGTGCCCGGAAATTGCTCTCCGGAAGAACCGCATTGTTGAACCACATGAGACCGGCGGCTACGATACCGCCGGCCACCACGGACGGGACCACAAGTGAGGCCGGGCTGATTCCGACGGCCATCAACGCCGTGATCTCGTTGTCGTTGGCCAACCGCGCAAACGCCATGAGCACCGAAACAAGAACCGCCATCGGCACCGCGAGCGCAATGATCCACGCGAAGTTGAGAACAAAAAGCTGCAGAACCGTTCCGACGGCGATCCCCTTGCCCAGAATGCTGTCCATGACGTCGATCAGCAAATCGAGGACAAGGATGAAGAACACCACCGCGAACGCGAAAAAGAACGGACCAATGTGCTCCCGCAGGACGGCTCTCCAGATCGTTCGCATATGCGCGCATCCTGAATTCGTACCGGCCACCAGATCGCCGGGGTTGTAAAGCCGGTTTCCGCGTGGGTATACTCTACGTTCGCTCCAGCCCGGTCGGGGGCGACGGGTTCCCCGGCGTCACCGGGGGTGTCTTCTTCTCGCAAAGGCCGTGAATATCGCCCACTGCGTTCGTTCCTCGTGCGAAACACGCGACACGTCCCTCTGGTGAACGTGCGGCGCCACTCCGTGGTATGGCGGAAGGTACCGATGCCACGTCGTGCACGCAAACTCCGGGGCCGTGTGTGCCGTTTCCGTGCCTCCGGGTGGCCCGCCATCCGGTTGCGCGGGTCCCGGGGAAACCCATACGTCGGTAGTCTCGTGGTTTCGGTTGGCAGCCCCGCCCTTCTGGTGGTTTGAGAGGGAGCTTCCTCACGTGCCGGGAAAGTGGTGTGCCGCGTCTCGATTTGGGGCCCTTTCCGTGGGATTGTGGCTCTTTTCGAGTTTCGGCACGCCCTCCGCGCAACACCTGCCGCCAGTCGCCCCCGCGGCCTTCGATTCGGCGGGTACGGATACCTCGTCGGCTGTTCCCGACTCCGGCCGCGTGCAGCTCCCGCGGCAACGTTTCTCGCCGTACAAGCCACCCCAGCCGGGGTTCTTCTACACCCGCAAATCCCAGATTGATTTTTCCCGCGGTACGGTAACCACAATCACCTCCGTTGGCGGCGTGGAAATCGGAGAACGGATCGTCAGGCCGCTGGACAAGGCAATCGCAGAGGACATTGCTCCACGGTTGGCGGCCAGCCTCAGCCAGACACGCCGCCAGCAGGGGCGCCCCACCACCGGCGGCGATACCGGCCCGCGCATCGAGATGCAGTATGAGATTCCTAACCTGCCGCCGGTTGCGAAAACAATCATTGGCGAAGGCCCCAGCACACTCCACATATCGGGGTACGGCCGAATCACGATGAGCGGCAGGAGCCAGTACCGCACCGGGGAAACCGTAGGTTCCACCTACCAGCAGAGCAAGTTCCCCACGCTTTCCATGCAACAGGAACTCAGTTTCAAAATTGACGGGACCATTGGAAGCAAAATCTACGTCAGCGTGGATCAGGATACGCGCCGGATCAGCGAGCTGGACAACAACGTCCATATCCGCTACCAGGGAGAAGAGGACGAGATTGTCCAGGAGGTTGAGGTCGGCAACACTAACCTCTCCCTGCCCGGAACACAGTTTGTCAGCGGCGGCGTTCAGCACAGCGGTCTGTTCGGCATCAAAGCGAGGGCTCAGTTCGGCGATCTCGACGTGACAATGATCGCCAGCCAGCAAAAGAGCTCATCACAGAAACGCACCTTCCGCGGAGGCGCACAGGCTTCCGAAACAAAGATTCTGGACGCGGAATACATCCCTCGCCGGTTCTACTTCCTTGATGCGAGCTACCGAATTCAGTACGCTGCCGCGCTGGAAAAGCTTCGCAACAACCCGTCGATGAAAGACCTCGACATCGGAATCGTTCCCGGCTCAGGGCAACGGCCGTGGGCGCGGGAGATCGTCGAAGTGAACCTGTACCGGGGCGTTGCGGCGACGGCCGGACAGGTGGACGTCAAAGACGGATTCGGCGTTCCGGCCATGCTCACGGATTCTTCCGGCAACGATCTGACGCTTTCACCCTACGACCCCGCAACCCTGCAGGCGATGGCGGAAGGAAGCGGGGGCCGCATTCGGCAGGGCGGGTGGCAGCTCATCCCGAGCACCGAATACTACCTCGACCCTGACCTCGGGTACGTCGATTTCGGAACGAGCCTTTCAGACGGGGCGATCATCGGCGTGGTGATCAAATTCATCAACCAGGCGGGGGTGATTGATTCGTTCCCCAAATGCACCGACCCGAGCGTGCTGGTTGCCAAGATGGTGAAATACGCGCCGAGCCGGCCCACCGACCCGACATGGACGTACGAATGGCGGCACGTCTATTTCGTCGGTGCGCGTGACTTGAGTCCGACAGATTTCCGGTTGGAAATCGTTGACGCAAAAGTGGCAGGCACGCCCAACACTCCCGCCAATTCGGCGCAAACGTATCTCCAACTGATGCAACTGGACGTGGCGTCGGGAACCGATTTGACTGGACCCGCGGACGGTCTGGTGGACAACAACCGGGTGAAACTCGACCTGAAGACCGGTCTTGTGTACTTCCCTTTCCTGGAGCCGTTCCAGGAGGCGTTCGTTTCTCTTGAAGGTGAAGGGAATCCTGCGCTTTACCAGGAAACCAACCTGTCGGGTCGTGACAAATACGCGCTGGTTGCGACGTACAGCAAGGCCTCCACACGGATTCAGCTCGGATTCAACATCATGGAAAACACGGAGGTGGTGAAACTGAACGGCGTGCGCCTCACGCGGAACATAGATTACACCATCAACTACTTCACCGGAGAACTCCTGTTCACGCAATCCGTGGCGGATCAGGTAAGCCAGCCCGGCGCGGACCTGAGCATCGACTACGAGATGAATCCGATTTTCAAACCCGACCAGGAGTCCCTTGTAGGTCTGAGCGGAGTGTACCGGCTTGGCGAACGGGGCAACCTCGGCGGAATCGTGATGTACAACAGTGAGCGAACCTCGTCCACGCGCGTGCGAGTCGGTGAGGAACCGAGCCGCATGACCGTGTTTGCCACGTACGCGAATTATGAATTCCGGCCGTCGTGGATCACAACGGCGGTGGACATGCTCCCGTTCATCGAAAGCGACGAGCCTTCCACCCTGCGCCTCGAAGGCGAAATCGCGCAGAGCCTCCCGAACCTCAACACGCGCGGTACGGCTTATCTGGACGACTTCGAAGGGGCCGGCAACCGGACTCCCGTCGGTATCGGGCGCAGGGGGTGGGCGCTTGCCAGCCCGCCGGTGGATTTACGGCTGCGCCCCAATGAACTTGACCGAAACCGCCGCGGCAAGTTCGTATGGTTCAACCCGTACAGCCGGGTCAAGACGATAGATGTATTCACCAGCCTCTCCGAAAACGAGCTCACCCAGTCGGAACGCTTCATGGATGTCCTCAATCTCTGGTTCCGGCCCAAAGGGACGACGGATTCCGAGCGCCAGGCAAGCTGGGGAGGAATTATGCGTTCCTTCGGAACAACGGGGGTGGACCTGCAGAAAACGCAATTCCTGGAGATATGGGTCCGCGCAGGTGCAAATCCGTTTGATCCTGACCGTATCGGAGGGGTTGCGCGGCCAACCGGAACTCCCGTACTGCACATCGACCTCGGGGATATGTCAGAGAATTCCCACCTGTCGACCAGAACCGGAATCTTCCGGCTGACGGACTTCAACACGGAAGACTACATAATCAACACGAAGTATGTTGACCAACGGTGGGAAAGTTACCGGAACAACGGGATACTTGACTTCAGCGGCAACGACCGGGGCGAGGACGTTGGCCTTGATGGCTGCCCGGACGCCTACGAAGACGGTACCGGCGGCTGTCTGGATACACCCAACCCGGATTACCCGGCCGTGACCGATGACCCGAACGGAGACAACTGGTCGTTCCGGCACACGGGCTCCCCGTACGATTTTGAGCACATCAACGGAACACAGGACAACCGGCAGGATTCCGAAATCCAGCCGTATCCCGATAACGAGGACCTGAACGGAAATGGCTCGCTTGACAGGACGAACAGCTACCTCACGTATACCATCGAGCTCGACGAAAACAGCCCGTACGCGGTTGAAGAGACGGAACAGGCGCGCTCCGGCTTCCGGTTGTACCGGATTCCCTTGAAGGAACTCGGCATCGGCACCGTGGATTCAGTCGGAGGAACGGCGCCCGCGTTCAACCGAATCACCACGGCGCGCATGTGGGTAGATGGCGTTCGCGATTCAGCGCTCTGGGTTACCATCGCCTCGATGGACTTCGTCGGGAACGACTGGGAAGAGGTGAAACAGGCGGGCGAACAATTCGCAACTACCACGGTGAACACGCAGGACAACAAGGCATACACCCCGCCGCCCGGCGTGGAACGAGAACTGGACGCGCTTACCGGCGCGCTGCGACGCGAGCAATCGCTCGTGATGCAGATCATGGAAATCGCCCCGGGGCAGACCTACCGCGCACAACGCGACCTCTACACTGCCGTGAATCTTACCGATTACCGCAGACTGCGCATGTACGTGCACGGCCCCGAAACAGGCATCAACCCCACGTGGGACCATCTGGCCGCGTTCCTGAGGCTCGGGCTGGACTCGACCAGCTACTATGAGCTGCGGATCCCGCGCCTCTACCCCGGCTGGGATGAGCGGAATTACGTTGACGTGTTCATAGACTCGCTGACCAATCTCAAACTGACAGATACCGGGCAGTTTTTTTCCGGACGCGATACGATCTCCACTGATGGAAGGCTTCGGGTTGTGGCGGCACAGCGTGGCGCCAGCGTAACCTTGCCCTCGCTTTCCTCGATTCGCGTGCTGCAGATCGGCATTGTCAACCTGAGCGACCATACCATCCGTGCGCCGTCCACAAATCAACCCATCCAGGTCTGGTTCGATGATCTTCGGCTCGAGGGCGTGCGCAATATAGCCGGCCGGGCGTACCGTGCCGGTTTGAAAATGCAGATGGCTGACCTGGTGAATTTGCAGGTTTCGACGAACCGGCAGCAGATCGGCTTTGGAAGCATCCAGAACAAGCAGGGCAGCGGTACGGAAACACGGTCTTACACAGTTGCGGTGGATCGGTTTCGGCTCGACAAACTACTTCCCCCCGCCTGGCGGGTGTCCGTTCCGGTCAACCTGAATTACTCCGTCAACACGAATGTCCCTCGTCTCAAACGGGGTTCGGACATCGAACTGATTGATCAGCGCGATAAGGACGTGGAGCGCGCGCGGACGGCGACCATAAATGCGTCCACGTCCTTCGTGAAGAGCTCCCAATCGCGCAATCCGGCCATCGGGCTCACTCTCGATCGTGTGGGGGCGGGTGTCACGTACAGCCTTTCGCACGGGCTCACGCCGGGTCTTACTTCCCGGGATAGCTCTCACTCGATGAGCTACACGGGGAGGTTCAATTACGACCTGACGCCGCGGCGACCTCATCAGCTCCGCATCCTGGGATGGGTACCGGACCGCCTTCCCGGCAAAGTGGAGGAGACGGAATTCGCCTACCTGCCCACCAGCCTCCGGTTCGACGCCACCACGACGTTCCGCGCTGACTCATCATGGTCGAAGCAGAAGGTTCTCGGAAGGGATACGACGCTGGCGCGGGGGCAACGGGTGTTCACGATTTCGGAAGCATACCGTATCGGGTTCCAGCCCTTCCGCTCGCTGACAACGGCGTACGACATGTCGCTGAACCGCGATCTCGCCGATGCGCTGGAGGAGGATACCGGTCCCGGAGCAGTAATGCAGTCGCTGGCGAAAAACATTTTCCGAAACCGGGAAATACGCCGGTCCCAGAACACGAGCATCAACTACTCCCCGACGTGGCCCTGGTGGTTGGGCCAATCCTATACCTACACGAACCAGTACAACGACAACAGCGACCCGCGCACCACCTCCGGAAGCACCTCCGGCGCACGGCAGTATGAGGTCACCAACTCGCGGGGGTACGGCATATCGAGCATGACGTTCAAAGTGCGCGATATCCTCACCCGTTTTTCCGGTGAAACCGGAGCAACGGGCGGCGGCATGCGACGCGGCGGGATGGCGCCGGCCGCTCCAAGGCGGCCGGTTTCGACGGACACCACGGGAGGCTTCTCTCTGCTCCGCCCCCTGCGGGCAACGGCCGGTTTCGGGGGCAATCATCTGGAAAACGTGGTCGGCCGCATCACGTTCAACGAGCGATTCATGGGCACCCAGATTCCCGACTCGCTCCGTCCCGATCTCAAATACCAGATACTGGGAATCGGCAGGCACCCGGTGTTGCCCGGTGTGTCGTACACCATCCGCCCGCAGAACTCCATCAGTCAGGATCTGGGCTGGGATGTATCAAGTGGTCTGCAGTTGCCGTTGAGGATGCGGCTGCAGGCGAAGTACGCGTTCCGCACAACCAAAACCATGGGTGCGCGCGATACCACGCGATCCCGCGATATCACCTTCCCGGACGTCGGGTATTCATGGGACGGCCTCGAGTCGTTGCCTCTTCTCCGCATCGTCACCACGCGCAGCGAGGTCCAGTCCTCGTTCACGCGCCGGATCAACACAAGCTGGACGAGAACAGGCGGGCTCCCCGAGCGCCTCGACCGCCGTTCCACCTCGTATGTGCTGAGCCCGCTCTTCTCGTGGAGCATCCTCTGGAAGAACAGCATTCGGTCCACGATCAGGAGCACATGGGATCAGACGCTCGACGAGCGGTATTCCGCGGCGGGAATCTCTTCGACCCAGACAACCAACTGGGGCGTTACGCTCAACACGACGTACGAGCTTCAAACGTCGCGCGGAATCTCAAAACCGTGGGGCGGCAAGTGGCAACTTGCGGGCAACATCAACCTGTCGCTTGACGGAAGCTACTCCGGCAGCTACGCCGTCGGGCTGGGTGCCAACCCCTCCACGGGTGGCGACCTTGTGCAGGGGCATACACGCACGTGGAGCATCAAACCACAGGCACAGTACCAGTTCAGCCGGACCTTTACCGGGCAGGCGCAGATAGAAGTCGGCTCCATGACGGACCTGCGCAACCACTACACGATGAAAACCCGTGCCGTCATGATTACCGGAGAACTCCGATTCAACTGAGCGGGCGATCAACACCGCAGACGGCCGCGCTCTGACAAGGGGACACAGGATGAAACGCGTGAAAATCGGCTGGGCAACGCGCGACGTGACTACCACCGAACCGGTGGGCATTCCGGGGCAATTTCACCTGCGCATCTCGGAGGGCGTCCTCGACCCGCTCACTGTTACCGCACTGGTGGTTGATGGTGGGGACGACACCGCCATTTTCCTTTCGGCCGATCTCGTGGTAATACGTTCATTTCTGCTCGACCTCGTACGGGAAAAAGTAGCGCGCCTCAACCCCGAAATCCCGGTGCTCAAAATCCTGATGAACGCCACCCATACGCACACCGGCGGTGACCATTACACCAGCGGGTCCGATGACTTCCCGTGCGACCTGCCCCGCTATTCCGGCGACGAATACCGCGAACTCCTCGCGACCGGTTGCGCGGAGGCAGTGGCCGAGGCATGGGCGACGCGCGCCCCCGGTGGGGTAGCGTGGGGATACGGCTACGCGGTCGTCTCTTACAGCCGCCGGGTGGTCTATTTCGACGACGTTTCACAGCGCCCCGGCGCGACCAGGGATTCCGCCGCCGGTGTGAACGGCCATGCAAGGATGTACGGCAACACCAACGATCCGATGTTCAGCCATTACGAGGCCGGCGCGGACCACTTCGTCAATCTGCTCTTCACGTTCGACGCGGAAAATCGGCTCACCGGTGCCATCGTCAACGTGCCGTGCCCGTCGCAGGTGTCGGAACACCTCTGGCAGCTTTCCGCCGATTACTGGCACGACGTCCGCCTCGCCATCCGCAAGCAGTTCGGCAATATCTTCATCCTTCCCCAGTGCGCCGCTGCGGGGGATCTTTCCCCGCACATCCTCCATTACAAGAAGGCGCTTGAACGTCGTCTCGCGCTGAAGGGCATGTCCGAACGGCAGGACATTGCCGAACGGATCACCACCGCCTTCGCCGAGGTCTACTCGTGGGCGCGGAACGATGTCCGTACCGAGGTTCCGGTGCGCCACGCCGTCGAAACCGTGGAGCTTTCGCGGCGGAGGATCACGGAGGATGAGTTCGAAGAAGACAGCCGGATGCTCGAGGAATTCAACAAGAAGCAGTTCGCCACGGAAGGCACCCCGAAGGAGCGCCTGATCCACGATTCTTTCCTGTCAGCTCTGCGCAAACGCGCGCAGGGAGTCATTGACCGTTACCGCACGCAGGACGCCAACCCGAAACTGCCCATGGAGTTGCACGTCATCCGAATCGGTGGCGTGGCGTTTGCCTCGAACCGGTTCGAGCTCTACATGGACTACATGCACCGGATTCAGGCACGCAGCCCGTTCGAGCAGACGTTCGTGGTGCAGCTTGCCGGCGTGCCGGGGCCCGACGGGGGCACCTACCTTCCGACGGAGCGCGCGGTGTGGGGCAAGGGATACGGCGCCTCGCGCTACTGCAATCAGGTCGGCCCCGAGGGCGGGCAGGAGCTTGTGGAGCACACCCTGCGGCTGCTGAACGGGGTGAAGGACTGATTGCCCGCGCGGACCCACGGTCGGCAAGTGGCGGGCCACCCTGCGGGCGGCAGGTGTATCGAAAACACTAATTCCCGCCCGACCGTAGCACGGGCGTCCCGCCCGTGCGCGCAAATTGCCCCATTCAGAAACTGCACGGGCAGGATGCACGTGCTACGGTTATTCTTCGTATACGCGCAACACCGCCATTCTGAGCAGCGTCCGCAGCGCGGACGAAAAGCGGAGAATCTCCCCCGTCCGGGCTCCTCGATACAACGCTGCGTCCGCGGCGCGGACGTTCGCGCCACTCGGAGACCGGGCACACCCGCACGCGGTGGGGCAGGCATTCCTGCCTGCCATATGCTTCTCTTCACTTCCCCTTCTTCTCGACCGCCACGTGCTCGCTGCTCACCACGCATCCGCGTTCGTCAACCAGATTTATGTAGTGCCCCGTCGCGCCGGCGGGCACCTTCGCCGAGGCCTTCCCGGCCTTCGCATCCAGCGATGCCGGCACCGTCTCCCAGTTGCGCGTCATCCAGTTGCCCGTGTCCGTCGTCCAGTTGAACTCCGCAGCCACCACCGGCACCTCGCTCTCGAACTCCACCGATGACCGGCCGCAGCGGACGCCCTGCTTCGTGATCCGGGCCAGCGCAGGCTTTCCACGGAACAGATGCTCCGCCATGGCGAGTATCTCCGGCGGCGCCTCCCCGGCCGGGCCGTGGGCATGTTCCATACGGACGCGAACCGCCAGCGTGCGCCCATCCTTCGGCAGGCGGTAAGAGAGTTGCAATGCGTCCATCGGGTAGGCGAAGTCGTTGGTGCCGGTCACCCAGAGCATCGGCATCGTGGCGCCGGGCAGATACACCGACGGATCCCACATTCGCAGCCACTTCTCGGCCTTTTCCTTCCCCATGTTCGCAAACGTTTCCAGCCACGCGGAGTTTAGGCCCAGGAACCCGCAGCCGTACACCGGCGCCGCGAACTTGAACCGCTGATCCACGCCGGCGACGATGCAGGTCGTGTAGCCGCCCCACGACACCCCGGTCAGCCCGGTACGTTCGGCATCCACCTCCGGGAACGACCGGATGAGCGAATGCCCCAGAACCGCCGCGGCGACGGCGTGGTACGTCCACTGATCCTCCACCGGCTCATCCACCGCGTCGAAGCCGCCCCAGCCCGCCGGGCCGCCGTGCTCGTGGCGGGGGTGGGGGTCGCCGTAGTCGCCGTCGTTCGTGCAGCCGCAGCAATCCATGGAGATGGCGGCATATCCCCGATCCAGCCACAGCTTCACCCAGGGAATAAAGGCCGAGCCGCCTCCGCCGTGAATAAGCACCATGGCGGGCACCTTTTCGCCCTTTTTTACTTTCGGAATGGCGTAATACGCAAACACCTTCGTCGGTTTGCCGCGGAACGGCACGCCCTCGTAGAATACGGCCTTCATGTCCTTGGTGCTGCGCGTCGGATCGGGCTCCCACGCTGGCGTGGCGGAGAGACGCGTCAT
>JAKPPK010000516.1 GCA_029547385.1 Candidatus Latescibacterota bacterium | reverse complement strand
GTTGGGGAGCAAAGAGGCGAAGGCGCAGGTTGGCGGCAGGGGCGACGCATGCGTCGCCCCTACGACCGTTTTCGACCTGTTCTCCAATGGAGTCAAAACCAACCGCGACGACGTGGTGTACGATTTCCACCGCCCGAAACTGATCGAACGGGTGAAACGGTTCATTGACGACTACAACGGCGAGGTGGGGCGGTGGGCGCGTGCGGAGGACAAGCGCGACGTTGACTCGTTTGTGTCGTATGAGAAGGTGAATTGGAGCCGGGACCTGAAGCTTGATCTCCAGCGCGGGCACTACGCGACATTCGGCGAACAGAAGGTGCGCACGTCGCTCTACCGGCCGTTCTGCAAACAACACCTGTTTTTCGACCGCATTCTGAACGAGGAAGTTTACGTCTTCCCCCGCATCTTCCCCACTCCGGAGACCGAAAACGAGAACCGGGTGATCTGCTGCAACGGCCTCGGAATGCAGAAAGCTTTCTCATGCATCATGGTCAACGCGATTCCCGAACTGCAAATCATTTACAACACCCAATGCTTCCCGTTCTACGTGTATGACGAGGATGGGTCGAACCGGCGGGAGAACGTGACGGACTGGGCATTGAATGAGTTCCGCGCGCATTTCGGGGATGAGAGCATCTCCAAGTGGGATATCTTCCACTACGTGTATGCGGTGCTGCATCATCCGGTGTACCGGGAGAAGTTTGCGGATAACCTGAAGCGGGAGCTGCCGCGGGTGCCCTTGGTTTCTCCCTCACCCCTCCTCCGCGGCGCGGAGGCATCCCCTCTCCCGGTGGGCGAGGGGAACAGTGGGATTTCCCCCTTCTACCCTCGGGAGAAGGGGGTGCAGGGGGATGAGGGAAACAGCGCGGATGCGGCGGGAGTTGCCTCCCCCATCCCCTCCGACTCCCCTTCCCCCGGCGGTGGAAGGGGAGAGCGCGGGACTGAAGCACACATACCGATTTCCCCCTTCTACCCCCGGGAGAAGGGGGCGCAGGGGGATGAGGGAAAAAAACACCCGCCCATCCCCGACGCCATCCTTGAAGCGGCGCGCCGCCTGCGGAAAAACGCGACCGAAGCGGAGGCATTTCTCTGGGAATTGCTGCGCGACCGGCGGTTTCTTGGCGCGAAGTTCCGGCGGCAGCATGTGTTCGGCACGTTCGTGCTCGATTTCTACTGCGCGGAGGCGAAGCTGGGCATCGAACTTGACGGCGGCGTGCACGACAGGGCGGAAACGGCGCGGCGCGATAGAGAGCGCACGATCCTGCTGGAGAATGAGGGCATTCGTGTTGTGCGGTTCAGGAACGAGGAGGTGCTGAACGAGACGGAGCGCGTGCTGGAGGAGGTTGGCTCCCTCATTGCCCCCGTCGTTCGCGGGGCGAACGCCACCCCCTCTTCCCCCGAGGGTGGAAGAGGGGGTTCATCGGTCCTCCCTTCGCCCCCCGGGAGAAGGGTCGGGGATGAGGGAACCAATGCATTCCGCGCTCTGGTCGCGGCGGGTGAGCGCCTCGCCGACCTGCACGTGAACTACGAAACGGTCGAACCATGGCCGTTGGAGTCAGTCTGCACGGCGACTCCTCTGTCGTACCGCGTGGAAAAAATGCGCCTGTCGAAAGACCGGACGGAGCTTGTCGTGAACAACACGCTCACGCTGCGCGGCATCCCGCCGGAGGTGTTCGAGTACCGGCTGGGGAATCGTTCCGCACTGGACTGGGTGATTGACCAGTATCAGGTGACCACGGACAAACGCAGCGGCATCACGAGTGACCCGAATCGTCCTGACGACGAGGAATACATCGTCAACCTTGTGAAGCGCGTGGTGCGCGTAAGCGTGGAGACGGCGAAAGTGGTGAAGGAAATTGTGGCGGTGGAGCTGTAAGGGGGCTCCCGCATCCCCCCCGTCCCCTCTTCTCCCGATGGTAGTAGAGGGGGGGGTGCTGCGACTCCCTTGGTCCTTCACCCTTCGCCCTTTGGGAGAAGGGTTGGGGATGAGGGAAAACCTGCGCTCCGCGCAGGAGGGGTGAGGGAGGCTTCGCACGCATTCGCGCAGCACTACCCTCTTCGCCCACCGGTAGAAGAGGGCAGGGTGATGAGGGAACCCTCCGCCGGAATTCGCGGAGGAAGGGGTGAAGGAGCCACCATGCCAAAAACCATCCTTGTCGTCTACCACACCATGAGCGGCAACACTGCAGCCGCTGCCGCGGCCGTGGCGGAGGGAATCCGATCGGTGCCCGGTGTGGAGGCGGTTGTCAAGCTGGCCGCTGACGCCGATGAGAACGATCTTCTCGCCTGCGACGCGGTCTGCCTCGGCACGCCGGACTACCACAACTACATGGCCGGCATGCTGAAGGACTTCCTTGACCGGACGTACTACCCGACTGAGGGGAAGGTCACCGGCAAACCGTATGGCGCGTTTGTCACTCACGGAGGGGATGGTCACGCGGTGGAGAGTGTGGAGACGGTCTGCGGGTACTTCAAGTTCCGCCGCGTTGCCCCGACGGCGTCCATCTTCGGCAGGCCGGACACTTCCGCCGAGAGGGAATTACGTCATCTCGGGGAAACGCTCGCCAAAGCTGTGGCCTGATCGAGGTCTTGGCCGGACAGGCAAGAATGCCTGTCCCCCCTCCACAGAATGGCGCCTTGCGGGCAGCCAGAAACAGCACACCGGTGGGTCTGCCCGCCCGCGGCGGGTCTGCCCGCCCAGAACCTGAACACCCCAAAGCGCCAACGGCGCGCAATACCAAAGCCCGGTTCGCAGGACCGGGCGTGGGTTGTCAATAGCCCTGGATTCCCGCCTGCGCGGGAATGACGTTGTGCCGCGTGGGTTGAGGAAGAGAGGAACCAGTGACTGCGGGAGAAGGGCTCGTGCCTGCCGGCGTTGACCAAA
>JAKPPK010000509.1 GCA_029547385.1 Candidatus Latescibacterota bacterium | reverse complement strand
GCGTTGTCGCGTCCATCCCACACGACCTCGTGCGGACCCGCTTCTACGGACCGGTTGACCAGTGAACGGACGAGCTGTCCGTCAATGCCGTAAATCGCCACACTGACGAACCCTGCATCCGGAACGCGGAACTGGATCGTGGTGGATGGGTTGAACGGGTTCGGTACGTTCTGCTCGAGCGCCATCGCCACCGGACGGACGCCGGAAATTCTGTACTCGCCATCGTTGATGTCAGCGGCAAGGATCAACGGTTGTGCCGATGCGCCCGCTCCTTCTATGCGCAGTAGCAACGGCTCGCCGGAGAAATCAACCAGCCCGACGTGCAGAACGCTGCCGTCCTGATTGGCGACCACGGTGCCGCTGCCCGTTGCGCTGACTGCATCCTCCGAACCCAGCGCCAGCGTCAGGTCACCCGCAAGTGTTCCGGCATGGTCGCCGAAGAGAAGCCACGCATCGCCTTCCCTCTGCCAGCGCAGGACCAGCGCAGGGTGGCCCGCCGGACGGGGAAGAGGGCCTCCTCCTTCGCACGGGAAGAGATACTCCGGATGCAGCACCTTCTGGAGCACCCATGCGGCGTCGAAACTCGTGACCTTCCCGTTGCACGTGACATCCGCCAGATTGATGTCAATCGTCGGCCTGAGGCGTACCACGAACTTAAGAATCTCCGTTGCGTCGGCGGCGGTAAGGCCGCTGGTCTTCGTCACGTCGCCGAGCGTCTGCACGTACACCTTGCCGTTGTTGAGATTGTCCACGGCGAATTCTTCAATGTTGGTCTCCGACGCGACGAATGTTGCGGGGTAATCGCCACCCGCGGCACCGGGGGCAACGCGGAATCGAAGGCTCACAAGTGCCTGGTTGGCGAGCCCGACGCGTTCAGTCGCGCTGAACGACAGGAATACCGTGTCAGCGACGATATTGTACCAGACAGCCCCGTCCGCCGCAGATGAAAACGCGTGGGCAGAGACGAGCGATTTCCCCACGGTGTCGGGCATGATGGCGGCAGTGTTGATACGAAACGCGACGTCCACTGCAAGCGCGGGAAGAAAGGTGCCGCGGATCGTCAAGAGGAGTGTGTCGCCCGGCATAGCGGAAGGCTGCAGGATGGTCAGGGTAGTTGGGACGAATATGAATGCCCCCATTACCTCGCCGCCGGCACCTGCCCCAACGCACGGAGAGGAGGACTGAAGCAAGAAGATGTTTCGCGCGGGAGCCAGGAATTTCGGGTCCGCGTTTATGTTCCCTTTCCCAGTGAATACTGTCGTGCCCTGGATGTCCGAATACGTGGCTGTTACCGTTCCGCCTCCGGCAACGGTTACAGATGTCCCGCTGTTCCACACGATGCAGTTTAACATCGTAACTGTGCCTGCGTTGGAGTATACCGCCGCGCCGCTGGTCCCTGAAGTGTTTTTCGTGATGGTGCAGTTGGTGAGGTAGGTTTTCGCAGTGTTGCTTGTGTAAACCGCACTCCCCTCCCCGTAAGCGTTATTGCTGTGCATTACGGTCCAGTCGGCGTACACGATCGAGGATTCGCTGCCGTCCCCGTTGAAAATGGCGCCGCCGTTAATTCCGGAGTTATAGGCGATGACGCAGTGGGTGAGCCGCAGGCGCGCAGTGCCGCCTACGTTCACGGCGCCGCCGGTGTCATCCTCCTCCACGTTGCTTATCCTGGTGTAGGACAGGGTGCTGGAGTCGCTGCCCAGGAATTCCAGTCCCAGCCACGTGTCAG
>JAKPPK010000502.1 GCA_029547385.1 Candidatus Latescibacterota bacterium | reverse complement strand
GCGCGGTTGGCTTCCAGTTGGTCGATCAGAGCGCGGTCCCGTTCCAACTGGGCCTCCCGGATATCCAGGTTCCCCTGCATTGCGCGGTCGAGACACTCCCGCAAGGTCAACCTGAGAGTATCCGTTGGCGGTGCCTCCGCTGAGGCAATCTGGAAACCACAGAAAATGAGGACAAAGGCGAGAAGGTATTTCACAAGAGCGTTCATCAGTTTTCGCACCCCGATAGAAGGATACGTTGCCTTACATTTGCCAGTTCGCACGCGTGCGAACCAGGGCAAATCGGAACGGACAGAACGAATGGATCAGAGCCCACACGAAAAGCAAAACCGTTGCACACTCTACCATGCTTGCAGTGTGGGGGAGCGGCTCGTCAACTGCGGGCTATCGAAAGCAATCCCGCACAGATAAGGAACACACCAAGTACCTTCCAGAATGTGATCGGCTCGTTGAACACCAGAGCCGACACGAATGTTATGATGACAATCAGTAACGCCGTGAAGGGGTACATGTAACTCAGGTCGAGCCGCGAGAGCGATATCAGCCAGAGGAATGAAGATCCCGCATAGAAAACGAGGCCCACGTAAACCATCGGGCGACTGAGGATGTTCCTCGCGGCTTCCACCGGTGATGTTACGGGAAGCGGCGAACCGAACATCGCGTACTTCATTGTGACCTGACCGAAAGCCGCCAGAATGATGGCGACAATCACCGGCGCGAGACTGATTGCTTTTGCCATGACGCACCCTTCATGGGGTCACGCGGGAACCAAAACAGCGCGGGCTCCCCGTGCGAGAAGCCCGCGTTTTTGTCATCGATTTGCCCCGGAATCTACTGCGTTGTGCTTCGTGTCTCTAAGCTTCGTTATTTCTTGAATATATCACATCGAGCGCGGTGTCGGCAATGTGCGGACTCCGCCGGCGCCGATTTGGTTCTCACGCGGGCCATCGTTCCAGGCACGAAGTCGAAAAACGTGCGAGAAACAAAAGGGGCTCCCACCAGATCGCGGGAGCCCCTTCGTAATCCGTTCTTGGGATAGGCGTCAGACTTCGAACTCGATAGTCATGATCTTCTTTTTCGGAACATCGAGGGTCAGAACGTTCCCTTTCGGCTCCAGATCCTGACGCCGTTCCTCGTTCATATTGCACAACCATGCCTTCTTTATCGGCCTGTAGAACGTGATTGTTCCATTCATCGCGTCGCCAGTGGGGTTGAACACGCGCAAAATGAACGTGTCCCTTTCCTCAGCCTTTTTGAAGGCCGACAACACGAGGTTGGCCGGGGAAATCGAAAGGAAGCTCATGCTCTTCGGAAGGTCGCCCTTGTGCGGCCCAACTTCCGCCACCTCAAGCGGCAGGTTGATGTGATCTGCCTCTTTGTACACCTCTGCAGCCGCCCAGTCTCCCTTGTGCGGATAGATGTTGTACCTGAACTCCATCTCACCGGGACACTGGGAAAGCTTCATCTCCGGATATACGTCATACGTGTCGAGGATGGGTGGATTTCGGAATGTGAAAGCCCGGAAAAGGGTAAGCGCCACTGTCCGGTCGGCATCTTCCATTGCTTCGTATTCGCGAATACCGTTATTCAGGAACGTGATCCCGCTCTTGCCGTTTGAGAAGCTCACAAAACGGTGCATCGGCAACACGGGATTCGGGCGGCCCCAGTACCAATTGTCCGGTGTGCGGATCACCTGGCGCTGAATGACGTCGAACGAGGCTTCTGAGTCCGACGTCGCTGCCTGGATACCGGTCGGGAAGCATACACGCAGGCGGTGGTTTTCGCACTCGTTGTTGACCTTCGTGTATACTTCCAGCACCTTTGAGCCCTTGCGAAGCGTGAACTCCGAACGAATCACCATCTCTTTCCGCCGTTCGCTCCGCTTGCTTATGCGCGGGTGGCGGATCTGTGCACGGGGCGTCTGGCCGGTGTACGCCTCCATGGTTTCGAAATCGAGCGCCTCTGGAATCATCATGTGGTATTCTACGCGGAAACGCGCCAAGGCCGGGCCGCTTTCCATCTGCGCAATGTATACGTTCGCGCCGTGGCTCGTGATGATCTCGTCATGATCCGGGGGGATGGTCGTCCAGGAATGACCATTCTCCCCACCGTCCTCCAGGTAATGCATGTTGTCAAATACATCACCGGTTTCTTTGTTGGTTATCTGAAGAGTGCCATTGGCGTTGATTTTCACTTTGAGATGCTCGTTTTCCATCGTGTTGACGGCCGTAACGAGCGTCTTCATCGGTTTCGGCACGACGTCTTCTTCGTGTTTGACGGTGTAGGTTCGATATCCGAACGGAGGAACATCCAAGGCTTCGAAGTGCACCCGCACACGTTCGGCATGAAGCTGCAGGGAGACGTCGCGCAGGTTGCGCACCAACGTTCCCCATGGATAGAACTCCGCGTACTGCGCTTCAACCTTGTTCCCTTTTTCGTCACGTATGGTGAAATCCTCATATTTGCACACATCTGGCAGATCCAGGAGCACGCTCACCACTTCGCTTCGCGGGAATGGAGACGGGTTGAACACGGTCAGGGCAATCTCGTTGGCGGCAACGTCGCTGTTGTCAATCCGCGTCTGAATCTTCTGCAATGCCCGGCGATACAAGCCCTCGCTGAAGATGTTGACCTGTTCCCCGCGGGCGATCATATCCTTTTCCATCTGATCCACGCCGGCACCGCAGATGGTGTCGTGTGGGTGATTTTTCATGATGTTGTCCCAGCACTCGTCGAGGACGGTTGTGGGGTATTTGGCACCAAGTGTCATCGCAAGGGCACAAAACGGCTCGGCCTTGCGCTGGACGTTTTGCTCGTTCGCGTTGTTCATGAGTTTGATGCGCACACGGCTGGAAATGACATCACCGAAAAGGTGCGTCCACTTCCCCACAGAGTTCGGGTTCCGGCTCTCGCCTTCAATTACCTCCGGCTTCAACCGACCCGCAGCAACCTCTTCCTTTAGGCGATCCATGAACTCCGCGAGGTCGGACTGCTTAATTACGTGGTTCGGGAGGTGTTTCTGTGTCTCTTTTATAAGGTCGAGCTCGCGGGGATCGGGTTCGGAACTATCAAAACCCTGCATGGACGCGATATACCGCGTGCTGAAATGCTGGGATTCGTCGCGCAGGAGTTTCCTTGCGCCAGTATCGATGTGCTCCGTATGCCAGCCCGTCGCATCCGGATCGCAAATGTAGTAATGCGCGTTCACATGGTGGTCACCGGCAAGTTTGAACGGGAGACTGCCGCGGAACCAGTCGTATTTCGCTTCGTCCCGAGACATGTTGTAGGCGACCATTCGGAAGAGATAGAAGAAATAGCTGAATCTGGAGAGCGCACCGAACCGCATACCAAGGAGTTCGCTGCCATCCGGGCCACGCATGATGAATTCGCTCTTCTCCGTTTTGATGCCGCGGTAGAAGATGATCGTGTCGATGTCGAAGCCTCTGTAGATCTGGGGCATCTGGCTTGTCTGGCCATAACTGAACGGCGTGTAACCGACTTTCGATACTTTTCCAAGGCTATTTGCCACCTTGTGACCGATCACCAGATTGCGCACGAGTGATTCGCCGTTGACAATGTATTCCTCCGGCAGGCTGCACCATGGTCCGATGATCAGCCGCCCGCTTTTCACATGGCGTTCAATCTGCTCGCGTCGTTCGGGGCGGAAGTCAAGGTAGTCCTGAATGCAGAGTGTCTGGCTGTCCATGGTGAACGAATGATAGTCGGGCTGCTTGTCGAGGAGATCGAGCATGTTGTCCATGAACTCGAGCATCAGCAGTCTGGTTTCCGCTGAGGGATAAACCCACTCCCGGTCCCAGTGCGTGTTGGAGATGATGTAAATCTCCTTGTGGTCGTATTCACTCTGATCCTTCAGAGTCGGGTCGTACATGTCGGTCTGCTTTGCCATCAATTGCTCCTTTCGGAACGGGCAACCGTCGCTGGATCGCCGGGGGAATTGAACTACATCGGGATACCCGGGCAATGCCGGGATCAGCAGGATTAATATAGCGATTCGGGCTCCCGGGACGAACCGGGAACCCGAATCGTTCAGGTTTTAAGGAGTCGGCAGAGCCGTGCCGGGAGTGTGCACCGGCCGTTCCGCGAGGGAACCGTCCGCAAGCCTGATGTGGGAGGTGAATCCCCGTACTCCGTCTTTGATCTTTATCACGCGGGCGCCACGCAGAAATCCTTCTTTGCCGTAACCGCGGTACCCAGAGGCGCGCCCGTAACACAGAGTAACATCTTCCAGAGTACCCTCGTAGTCGTTCGTGTGGTCGTGGCCTACGAAACACCCGTTCACACGATACTCAACAAACGCGGCGAACGCGCCTTCGTCTTTACCCTGCATGCAGACCTTTTCGTTCTTGTAACCGGTGCATGTGCGTGCATCCCAAACCGTCTGATATTGTGCAAACGGTATGTGAAAAAACGCCAGTTGGGTGAGGTTCGGTTGGGTCTGGGTCTTCAGGCGTTCGCTCGTGGCGCGGAACCATTTGACCTGGTTGGCACGAATCCAACCGTACCCGGACGGCTCCGAGCTTCCCGCGCCAGAGTTCATGCACCAGAGGAGGGCACTAACCCCACGGCCTTTTCGTGAAAGAACCGGCAGGACATAGTTACCTGGTTGATTGAGGCTGTCGGGTCCCGACGTATACAGGCAGTTCCGCGCAGTGGCAATCAGACTATCCACCGCGGCGTACCCCCGCACCTCGGCGTCGTGGTTGCCGTGCACAAACGCCCAGGGCACACCAGTGCTGTCAAAGAAGGCAATCAGGCGGCGCCAGGAGGGTACAGCCTGCGGTTCCCACGCGAATCGGACGATGTCTCCCGTCAGCACGATAAGGTCCGGGTTTTCCCACCGGATTATGGAGTCCAGCAGCGCGTACGTGGAGTCATCGCGCAAGCCGGCATCACGGGAACCGAGATGAGTATCCGTGAACTGGACGATGGTAAAGACGCCATTGTCGTCAAATCGAAGAACGTGAGCCGCCCGCCCCCGTTCGCCGAGCGGGATCGTACCCAAACAACCAGAGACAACGAGGAGCAAAGCAGTACAAAAAAGGGCAAATGGGCGTTTCATTCCAGACATCTCTTTCTTTCTGGCCCTGTGGGAAACCAGCTCTGGGCGCCAACTTCTTCTTCAATCCCCCTGCGCTCAACTATGCGTCTTCCATGCATCCCCTGAGGTAGGCTGCAAACCTGTCAACTCCCACAATCGGATCCTCGGGTTCCTCGAATTCGATGTTGATGTACCCGCGGTACCCCGCATTCCGCATGATCCGCACCACTTTGCGGTAGTCCACCTTCTCGCGCGCCTCACCCTGACGAACGGTTACCTTGGTATGCGTTGTTACGGCATACGGAGCGCAGGCTTCATACTGCGCGTAAATATCACCGGTAAAATTGCCAAAATCCAGATTGAGCTTCACCCAGGGGTTGTTCAGCGGCTTCACGAGGCGCAGCGTGCCCTCGGCATCTGCAGTGACTCCGCCGTGGTTCTCGAGCGCCAGGATTACGCCTTCTTTCTCCGCAAGTCTGGCGCACTCGGCAAGTCCATCCCTTACCATCTGATCGGCATCCTCCCGCGCCATCCCTTCGGTGACGTATCCTGCGAACACCCGCAGCGCGGTTGATCCCATCCACGCCGACTTTTCGATCCAGGATTTGACATTGGCGATCTGTTTTTCGCGCTCTTCTCTCGTCGGTTGGATGAAATTGCCGCCGACGGCCGTGGCGGAAATGTCCAACCCGCGCACGAATGTCTCCCGTTTGATGTGGAGGAGATATTCTTTCGTCGTCTCGGGGAAATAGTACGCGGTCCATTCAATGCCATCGAATCCGAGATCGCGAACGGTGTCCAGCAATTCGATCAGCGTCATCTTGCCCTTGGTGAGCAGGTCGCGGTAGGAATACGCACAGGTACCGAGTTTCATCGGATCAGAGCCTCATTTTCGGGGTATGCTGGAAAAGACGAAAGGGGGATCGGGGCCCCCTTTCGTCTGCACAAGTTCGCGTGAACGACCGTCAAACAGCAACGCCCGCTTCGGCGCTTTGAATGACCCTTCGCGGCCGTCGCTTTCCTCGCGAGGGACGGTCACCGTTCAGTGAAAGCGGCGGAAGACGGTAAATCAGACGGCGCCAGATATCCCATTGCGCCCCGCGATGGCCCTCGTGAAGGATTGCCTCGGTCAGAATTGTGGGGTCATTGTAATTGTACGTCTTGTCAACCTCTTTGCGGAACGCAAAAAGATACCGTGGGTCGTGGTCGATCAATTCCTCTATGAATTCCTCTACTCCGCGCCCGAGCAAGGATTCGATGTAAAACACCGGACGCAAAAGCGATTCGTTGTTGTAAATCGCTCCCCGGAGGTGGAAGTTGTTCCTCAAAGGCGTAACCGTTTGAACTGCGTTGCCGAGCGGCGTGTTCGGATACACCCGAAGCCCGTAGTGGATATTGATCATGTCGGGCCCGGAAGCTTTCATGAGCCCCAGAGTCCGTTCTATCGATTTGCGGGACTCGCCGGGGCCGCCTATCTGAACCTCGCTGATTACGACGATCCCGTACCGTTTGCAAGACTCGATCGCGGTGAGGATGTCTTCCGGAGTATGCGTGTGCTTCATCCGTCGGAGCTGGTCCGCGTCGCCGGAATCGGTGAACAGCTCGACACCCTGGCACCCCGCAGCTTCCATCGCTTCCGCGAGTTCGGCATCGAGACCCTTGGGTGTGCATGTGGCGTACCACCGTACCCGATCCCTTAGCTTCCGCTCGGCCATCGCACGGCACACCTCCAGCGCGTGCTCACGTGGGTCGTTGAATCGCGTGTCATCAGCATACAGGCTGTAAATGCCCCGGGCGGCCAGCCGTTCCACTTCCTCGGCAACGTGCTCCGCCGGACGGAGCCGAACGCTGTTACCTCGCGTTATCGGGTCGGTTGAATAGACTTCGTTGTGCGCGCAGCCTCTCTTGGTCTCAAACCGGGTTACTCCGCTTTCATTGAAATACCGAACGTTGTCAATGAGACTTCGTTCTGCAAGCCATTCCCCGTCGACGCGCGCCGTCTTGATCGGGTTCCGCCGGAACGCTTTCCCTTCGATCCACCCCACGTTCGGAACACCTTCGTACCCATCGCCTGATTCGATCGCCTCGAGAAGCATGGGAAGGGCAACTTCCGGGTCATTCGCGATCCCGAAATCCGCCCTGCAGAATCGCAGGATGGCTTCCGGCACGAGAGAGTACGCCCCGCCGATAACGCCGATAGGCGCCTTTGTTTTGCTCCGGAGATATTCGATCAGAGTCCGGGACTTCGGGAGGAAAAACGTCTGGCTGTTGTACAGACCGTCGTCAAGGTGACGAATCAATATCAAAACGGCCAGAAGATCGCGCTTCGATACCGCCTGATTCGTTGCGGCGTACCAATCACTCTCGAACGCAAGATCGAGAAGCTCCGGTTCATACCCTGCGTGGCGCAACGTCGCCGCGAGGTAATCAAGCCCGAGGGGAGCAATGAGGGGTTTTTCGCGGTCGGGATTTATCAGAATAACCGTTCGTGAAGCCACAGCAGTCCTCCTGCAAGACTACTTGAATTCCCCTCGCCGTCTCATATCCTCGTGGGTTACGCGCCGATAACGAAGACAAAAACTGGGAGGGGAGATGGGATCCGAAGCGATACGCATGCTCCGAGTGTGGCAAAAGGCGGCAACCCGCAGCTCTTCGTCCGCATATCAGCGCGTCCGGACCCTGGTTGCGGGCGGACGCAATCCGAAGGAGTCAAACCTTCAAATTAGGTAGTACAGAAGATAACACATTGGACAATTGATTGACAAAAACGTGATGTAAGATGCTGACAGTAAATGAGTTAGTAGATTTCAGTCGGAGTGTCATCCAGCGGGAACAAAACTTGCGGGGAAAACGTGCGCTTCACAGCGGCGGCACCTTGAGATCGCCCCGTTGAAGCAGATACCGAGCGTACGGTTCGAGAAGAGGATCGCCGACAATCGCGTGCAATGCCCTTCGCTTGTCTGCTGCCTGGTTGAACGACACGACAAACAGCGCCTTACGCATTGCTACCCAGAATGCCCTTGCGGAACGGGCGAGAAAACGCACGCCGATCGCCGCCAGCGCAACTCCCACCAGCACAAACAGAGTCATCAGAATGGCCGCCGCGCTCGCCAGCACGGAACCCCGCCCATGCATGCCGGCATAGCCGACCACAATCATCAGGCCGGCGATGGTGATGCACCAGCCGGCCACCACAAACTGCCCGATACCGCTAACCAGAGTCCAGAGCGCACTTTCGTCCGGCTTGGGATCGAACCTCGCCAGAAAAGGCTCATCTGCTTGTCTGGTTTCCGATTCGAGGTCTGCGCGCACTTTCCTCTCCGTTCCGGTTGCCACGACAGAAATGGCGTCCGGGGGTGGGTGTTACTGTCGTTCAGAATATAGCTTAATTACGGGCTTCTTCCGCGCCATGAAAGGAAGCCTTGACTGCAACCGGCTCCGCCGGATGCGCTGTTTTCGCCGTTCACCAGTGGGTTAGTGCACGGAAGGATACGTTACAGGATGGAAAGAACAAGGACAGGGGTTTGCGCGCCGAAAGGATTCTCCGCCACGGGTGTGGCCTGCGGTTTGAAAGCACACGGGCGCCGGGACCTCGCACTCATCGTGAGCAGAAGAGAAGCCTCCGCCGCGGCGCTTTTCACGACGAATCTTGTGTGTGGCGCGCCCATCTCGGTGTCACGACAGCATATAACCGGTGGGGTAGCGCGTGCGATCGTGGTCAACGCCGGGTGCGCGAACGCGTGCACCGGAGCGCGCGGCGTGGCGGACGCGGAGAGAATGTGTTCGCTTGTGGCCTCCGGCCTCAACTGTCCACCTCGGGAGGTGCTCGTTGCCTCCACGGGAGTGATCGGCAGACTACTCCCCATGGACAGGATCGAGCGCGGGATCGAAGCCGCGTTGGATGACGTATCGGAAGATGGGGGCTCAGCGGCTGCCGATGCCATCATCACAACAGATACTTTCCCGAAAACAGTCAAGCGTGTTCTGTCCATCGGCGGGCACACGGTGACAATAGGCGGCATGGCTAAAGGCGCGGGAATGATAGCCCCAAAACTCGCAACCATGCTTGCCTTCATTACGACGGACGCCCTGCTCGCCCCCGAAGATGCCCACTCGTTGTTGCGGAACGCTGCAGAGGCCTCGTTCAACCGCCTCACCATTGACGGGGACACTTCCACCAGCGATACGCTCACCTTGCTGGCCAATGGGGAATCCGGCGCGCCAGCGTTGAAACCGGGAACGGATTACTACGTGAGATTTGGGGAACAACTGACTGACGCGTGCCGGGACCTTGCGAAAATGATCGCACGAGACGGAGAAGGCGCGACCAAGTTCATTACGGTTCACGTGTCGGGAGCGCCCTCAAACCAAGATGCGCATGTTGCCGCACGCACGGTTGCGGAATCCCCGCTCGTCAAGACCGCATTCTTCGGCGGAGACCCGAACTGGGGGCGAATTGCTGCTGCGCTGGGACGTTCGGGCGTGTTTTTCAACCCTGGACGGCTCACGATCCGTGTTGATGACCTGCTGCTGTTTGAAAATGGGATGCCAGCGGCATTTCCCCTCGCGGCTGCGGAGGAAAAGTTCCGGGAAAAGGTCATCACGATTCACGCGGACCTTGGAGACGGTCAGGGAGAAGCCGAGGTGTACACGTGTGATCTTTCCTACGAATACGTAAGGATAAACGCCGAATACACCACCTGAGCACTTCACGGACCCTAATCAGGCGCGTTCTTCCCACGTTGGGAGCCCGGCACTTTGTCCATAGATTATGGTACATGTTGCGCGTTCCACACATGCTTTTTTTCCACTGTTCAAACAGCATTCTCGAAGGAGTTGACTTCATGAGCGAAAAAATCGTTCGAGCGGCAATCATCGGCTATGGGGGCGCGTTCAATATGGGAGCGCACCATACCCGTGAAATGCACGCAACCGGCCGAATGAAGCTTGTTGCCGTCTGTGACATCGACCCCGCACGCACAGAGCAGGCAAAAAAGGATTGGCCCGGCATCCAGACCTTCAACGACGTTGATGAGCTGCTTGCCAAGGGCAACTTCGACCTGGCCGTCGTCATCCTTCCACACAACCAGCACGCCCCTGTAGCGGTGAAGTGCTCCAACGCGGGCAAGCACGTGATCGTCGAGAAGCCGATGTGCCTGACCGTTAAGGAAGCCAATGACATGATCAACGCCGCGAAGAAGGCACGGCGGATGTTAACCGTGTACCACAACCGGCGACATGACGGCGATTTCCTTACTCTGAAAAGTCTCGTACAGCGCGGTGTCATTGGCAAAGTATTCAGCGTGGAAATGGGAGGAATGGGGTGGGGACACCCCGGCACCTGGTGGCGTTCCAAAAAGGACATCTCGGGAGGAGCATTCTACGATTGGGGCGCTCATTTCCTCGACTGGCTGCTCCAGATTGTTCCAAACAAGATCGAAAACGTCACGGGCTTTTTTCAGCAGGACCTCGTGTGGAAAGACGTAACCAACGAGGATCACGTCCATGCAGTCATTCGTTTTGACGAGAATGTCGTTGCGGACGTACAGATGTCGCACATAGCCCGGGTGGGAAGACCAAGGTGGAAGCTGCTCGGAAGCAAAGGCGCGATCGTGAGCGAGAAGGGTGGCTTCCGTGTTTATGGTGAGTTTGACGGTGTGCTTGCGGAAGGCTTCGTAAGTGACCAGCCAGGCACCCACCCCAAGTACTACGAGAACATCGCGGCACACATTCTCGATGGCGCCGAACTTGACGTCAAACCTGAACAGGCAAGGCGCGTGATCGCCATCATGGAGACAGCAGAGATCTCCTCGAAGAGCGGAGTAAGCGAGAAGATGCCGGTCGATTGACCGTGGTGCCATCACAAACAAACGAGGGCGCATCGGGTGCGCCCTCGTTTGTTTCAGCCCCTATTGTTCCTGCCGCTATTCGAGAGTTGCCAGCAATTCTGCCATCTTCTCCGCCGCATGCGTTTCGCCAGCGTTCCTGGCGACGTCGATGCCCGCTCTCAGTACTTCCTTCGCCTCCTGCACCTTGCCCGCCTCAA
>JAKPPK010000501.1 GCA_029547385.1 Candidatus Latescibacterota bacterium | reverse complement strand
ATTCTCCGGCGGCGTCGCGCTCTGGAAGCGATTGATCAACCGATTGACGTAGAGATACAGATTATTGATCTCCTCGTTGTACTTTGACGAACTTATCGGCGTCTCGTGCTCCGCCACCTGGTTCTGTCTCGCAGCCACAGGCAAACCCCATCACCGCCTTTCCAAAAGAACATTTCCCGAAAAGAACATTTCCCGGAAAGAACCTTTCCAAAAAGATCATTCCCAAAAGATCATTCCCAAAAAGAACATTTCCAAAAAGAACCTTTCCCAAAAGAACATTTCCCAAAAGAACCTTTCCCAAAAAGAACATTCCCAAAAGAAAGAGGCGGGGTTTTCCCCCGCCTCTTCGTCTCCCTATTTGATCCCCTTCTCCTCGTAGTACACCGCCATAGCCGCCTTCGCGTATTCCGCAGCCCGGTTCTCCAGCATGTCGATCAACTCGCGCTTGTCCTTCCGCGACAAATCAGGATCAAGACGGATATCGTCCTTCTCTCTGTTGATCTCGGTGAATTTCGCCCGCGTTCTGTTGAACGCCTTCAGCAGCCGTTCGTCCTCGAACGCCGTCCCCGCCGCGTCCGCGCGCTTCTTGTCGTCGAGCAACTGATCATGGTACGAATAGAACCTGTTCAACGGTTCTCCGGCACGCGTCGTATCGTAGAAGAACCGCTTGAAGAACGGCAGATCGCTCGCCTTCCCGGCCTCCATCTTCGTCTTCTCGTCCACCAGCCCCATTCCGGTTCCTATCATGTCGAACGTCCACTCCGCAAGCGAAAGAACCTGCGCCCCTACTTCGCCGACGTGCTTGTCGTACATGAACTCCAGTATGATCGGGGAGGTTTTCGTCACCTTCCCGAGCATCTTCGCCGTTTCCGACGTGCCGGTATGGAACTGCAACTCATCCGGCAGATGTTCATATCTCTTCGAAACGATGGGCCTGTCCGTAAAGGAATCCTTGCCCCTCCATACCTGGATTATCGGCGCGATCATCGTCGGCACATACGGAGGAAGCAGATTCACAACCGAATCAGCGAACCCGCGCCACGCCTCCGGGTCTTTCTTCGCGGCCTCCGTGATCATCCGCTCGAACACCGCCGATATGATCCACCAGTTATCCGCTTTCGGCAGGCGCGTCCACACATTCATCCCAAGCGTCTCGTTCTGCACCGGAATGAAGAAGTGCGTATCACGCATCCCCGGAGCAATGCGCTGGTACTTCTCCTCGTCGTCCGGGTTGGACAGAATCGCCAGCCGCATCAGCACGGAAGGAAGCACCTGATACAGCATCACCTTCGCGAACGTCTGCATCGGACGCTGCTTCGACACCTCGCGCACCTTGTCCAACCCCTGCACTCCGGCGTTGAAGAACGCCGTCACCGAGTTGAACCCGCGCCCCCACGTACCCGCGCGCCCGAAGTCGATATTCACGCTCCGCGCCTTCATCGCCGCGCGCTTCCTACCCATCTGCGGCTTCGTCCTGCGCAAGTATTCGTACTCGTACAGCTTCGGAGCCATCTCCACCATTTCATTTGCTCTGCCGATCCATCCGCCGACGCTCCTCGGAGTCTCCATGAGGTTCCGCAGCGTGCGGGCGATTCCCGTCGAAGACGCCAGCGCCCGTTGACGCCGAAGCTCCTTGGCGATGGCCTCGATGCTCGTCCCCTTCGGAAGCGACGTGATGGCGGAATAGAACACGCCGTCGTTGATCGCATCCTCGATAAGTTTCTTGTGCTTCGGATCGTTCGAGAGCTGCAACATCAGCCCCTTGATCGTCGCCACGAACGGCATCGCCCACCCCTCGGACTGAATAGCCGTCCCCTGCGCGTCCCGCAGGAAGTTCAGCAGCATGAACGCGGGGTTGTAGCGCGTCGTCCCCATCTTGAACACGTCGGCGGCGAACTGCATCCACGACAGCGCTCCCCGTATGAAGGGGTTTCCCGCCTTGCTTCCGGAATCGTACATCCCCTTCAACAGCACGTACAGTTCCGGGTCCGTCGAATAATATTCCTTCTGTCCGTCGCGCCACACGTAGAACACGGCGTGCTCCTTCATATCGGCCTTCGACATCGCCTCCGACTTCGACGCCAGCCATCCGAACCCCTTCAGACTGTTCGCCGCGTCCACGACCAGCTTGGCAAAATCGTTCCGGCTCTTGATCCCGTGGAACACCACCGCGTTGTGAATCATCACCTCGAACGGATCGAAAATCTCCGTCCGCTCGTGCTCCGCCACGCCGTAACGCTTCATGAACGGATTGCGCACATCCACATACGAACGAAGATTCGCCCCGTTCTTCGGCGCGCCCTTCGTCAACCAGTCGATGAACCCGTCCTCGTCCAGATCGCGCATGAAGGGGACGTAGTTCTCCCATTTCGTCCGCATCGCGTCGAACCCTTCCTGCGAAATGACGCCCGTATCCAGCAGCGTCTCCTTCACCATATTGTTGTAGATGTCCTGCACGCCCTTCAGCACGTCCTTGATATGCTGCGGCGTGTTCGCCACGACGGCCTCGTGATCGCTCCTCGGCCCGGTGCCCGGATTCATGTCGTTGTCGTAGTATTCGATGCTCTGCAACGACACAGCATACGCCGTAAGCTGATCGTACTCCTTCTTCGTCAGCTTCCCGACCAGAGCCATCATCCCTTCCACGTCCTTGTCCGCCTGCTTCATATACCCAGCGAGCGTCGACACCTGCGCGTAGAAGTCCAGCTTGTCGGGCAGGAACCCGCCGTTGTTCGCCATCTCCTTCTTCCCCTCTGGAGTATCCTTTATCCACTCCGTCAGGAGGTTCCACGAATGCTTGTCGTCCACAAGCCCCTCGTAGGACTTGAATATAGCGCGTTTCAGCCTGGAAGACACCAGCGTCTTCGAATACGGCTTCTTCTCTCCAGCGCTCCGCACATGCGCCAGCACCCGGCTTTCCGGCGACGACTCGTAGAAGGCCGACACCGCGTCGCGCAAATCGCCAAAATCCTCTACGAGCTTCGCATCCGCTTTGTCCAGCCTCGACTCGAACTCCACGAAGAATATCGGAGCCGACGCCTTCGCCGCAGCCTTGTTGATGATGTAATACTGCACAAACTGCGCCACGCCCTCCGCCAGCACCACATCCTGCTTGGCCCCAGGACGCGCCGTTTGCTTCCCGAGCGACTCAAGTTCCTTCAGTATCCCCTTCTGCAACCCGGTATTCAGCTTCAATTCCGTCATCAGATGATGTCCGACCTCGTGCATCGCCGTCGGGAAGTCGTAGTCGTCCTTCGTCTTGATCAGCTTTTCCCGCTCGCTGTACACCCCGGTGCGATCCTCCGTATTACCGAATCGCCACGGAACAAGCCTCTTTACCAGATCGCGGATTTTCCGCAACCCGAGCGCGCGCGCCTCCGGATTCATCGACGGGCGCGGCGCTTCCCACGCCCTCGGCTGCCCCGCAAGCTCCTTCTCTCCCTCGGTGGAGGCGAAGTCGACAGTCTCATCCTCCGCCATAACCTCCGCCTCGATCGTCTCGACTCCTTCGTTCACGTCGGCTTCAACTTCGGCGGCTTCGATTGTCTCTACGCTCTCTTCGACATTGGCGCTCTCGGCTAACTCGCTCTCAGCCGCAGCGCGCTCCTCCGGCGTCGTCAGCATCGTGTCGTAGAAGCTAACCAACGCATCCGACATCTCCACATTGTTGCTTCTGGCGAACGAGAAGAGTTCTTTCAACCACTGCTTGAACTTCTCGAAAACGCCCTGCAACCCCTTCGCACCCTTCGGCGCGACCCCGCGCTCCAGATACGCCTCGAAGTCCACTGCCAGCTTCTCGTGCTCCTTCTCCGCGAGAATGAATTTGCCATTCTTATCCTTCATCACGCGCGCCACGTTGTTCAACTGACGGAAAAGGTTCTTTGTCTCCTCGCTCGCCTTCCCCGTATTCATCTGCCGCAGCAGATCGTCCACGAAGAAGTGCATCGCCTCGTGCATGAACGTCGAAGCGTCCGCGTTCTCGAACAGCCGTATCTCCGGGCGGGCGTCCGTACCGCGACGGAACGTGATGCTCCCCTTCGCCTCCGCCCCCTCCCCCTGATAATATCCGGGGTAGGCATTTCTCAGCTTGACAAGATCGGCTTCTGTTGCTACACTCTGTGTAATGAAGCTCTCAAGGTTTGCACCCCCAGTGAAGAAGAAGCTGGCCCGGCCAAACCATTGGGAGCTTTTCTTTTTGTTGATATATTTCGCGTTGCCCTTTTCCATCTGCTCCACAAACCATGCGTCCCTGTTTTCCACCGCATCCTTCTTGCCGTACACACTGGCAAGACGATTCATGGCATACATATTCCGCCCAGGAACAACATCGAGATGAAGCGCGGCGATAATAGTCGCCCCGTCGTCGTCGGTCAAATCAAGCATGACGACGAGACTTTCCCCCTTCGCCTTCAGATCGGACTTGAACACCATTATCGGATCGGCCAGCGCCGCAGGAATCTTCTTCAACACCTCCGAAGACAACCCGTGTTTGTTCATCACATCAAGCAGCTTTTGCCTGCGCATTTGCACCGGCAGCACATCCGCCCCGACAAGACTCAGCACAAGCGGTGTCGTCATCACGTTCACATAAGAATCGGGCTCCCCCTTTCCGGAAACGGTATCGTCCACCGCAACGGCGAACGCGGCGGCGTCCTTCTTCAGATTATCGCGGTAGGAGCCGGACTTCGGCGTCAGCCTGCGCTGATACCGCACATCCTCGTTCCCCGAGTCGAAGCGCTTGGAGAGGGGGATAATCTTGCCGGAGTCGTCGTAGGTGACGGGGTCGGCGAGTTTCACCCTAACACTGTCACCGTTCGGAAGAACCGCCGACACGCTCCCCGCATCCTCACCATCGTTCGTGTAAAAATACCCTCGACGCGCACTGCCTCTCTTCAACATTCCCGCCATTGTGGCGTTCGCCTTTGCGTCCGACATCGGACTGCGAGGTGTGTTGCTCATATCTGAAACAACCAGCACCGGACGAACCCAAGGCTTCCACGTTGGATCAACGGGAACCCCCTTGCCGACCGTGGGCATCTCCGTCGGGTAGTGATCTTCCGCAGGAGACTTCGCGTTATACCCTGTATCTCGGTATTTGCCAAACTCTCCCGATCTTACGCGATCCCTCCCCGCAAGCAGTGTTTTCCCGTACTCGCGTGTGCCGTCCCACCCCTTACCGTCGGCGGGGATTCCTATACGCGCTTCAAGGGCTTCCGTCGCGGCTTGTTTCGTGCCGACATGCAACCCGCTTCGCCCACCTCGCAAGTCTCCGGAAGGCGTTCCGTGCCAATAAGCTCCGGAAGCGGCAAGCCTTTCATCCACCATCCGCTGCGCCGTCTCCATGTCCCCGGCTTCCACGGCGGCGAGGTAGTCGGCGTCGGAGGATAAATCCGCCTCGCTTTTGAGTACGTAGCGGTCGCCATCACGAACATAATTCGCTGGCATCAACACGTTAATAGTGGAATCCCCTCGTTGAATTGCCGCTAACAGTCTATGCCCTCCATCACTTACAACAAGGTATCCCTCTTGATTCACGCGAAGATAGATGGGAGTTTGAATATCATCCTTGGCATATCGGTTAACACGTTCGGGATCACTAGTTTCTCGCATATATTCAATCGTAACATCAGGTATTTCCGATATTGGAATAACAGTGCGAACCAATGGCCCAGTCGGAGGCTCACCTTCCCACACTTTCCCTAAATGTCTAGACCGTAAATCGCCAGCGCGAATTGCTTGAACTAGCTTGAGTGACTCTTCCGGCGTCATCTGTTGCGCGGCGTCGGCATCCCCCATCTGATACAGCGTCTCCTCCGGCCTGTACTCCATCTCCTCGTTGCCCCAGATGATAATCGCATCGGACGGAAGATTCGGAGAGTACTTCCTTCGCGCTTTTGCGTCCATATCTCTGCGCGCCGCAGTATCGCGGGCCTCAACTTCACCGGCTCTCCGGGAATACTCCTCGTAGGATGCTTTGGAAGGAAGGTTGTAGAGTTCATCTCGCAGCTTGTCCAAAGCAAGCCACATCTCAGTTTCTCTTTCTTCCAATGCCGCAACGGATTCCCTGTCATTCTCAGCTTCGGCTTTTTTTATCTGCTCCGCAATGTCGTCAATGTCGGCTCTAACTTGAGCGATTCCCTTTTTAATCGGTGCCGACATCTCTTGATAGATAGCCTCGCCTCTTTTGTTCAAGCCAAGAGCCGGTGATCCTCCTTTGGCAAACTTCTCTCTATCTTGTATAAAGTGCTGGATTTCATGGAGCAAAACCTCGCGAGCTTCGGATTCGCTTCTCGCCTCCACCGTCACCTTGTGACTATAAAACCCCTTGCTTGGAAGGAATTTCCCGCTTGCCACAGAAACATTTTCCCCGACTTGCCAAACAACGGCAGTCTCTCGAATTTCCGGATACGCCTCGTACAAGTCCGGATGAACCAACACATCCTCAAGATTGCCGGTATGTTCCTCCCCGTCCGCAACACCGATCCATCGGGATTTACTGTCGTCAATCTCAAAGCGCCACTTTTTATCCATCCCACGGAACCAACCCGTGCTTTTCCTGATGGATTCCGGAGAGTCTCCACGCTCTTCCATATCGCGAGCTTTCGCAAGAGCCGTCCGGTTCGCTGTCATGGCCATCTCTCCGCCATACTGATACAGCGTCTCCTCCGCGCCTTCGCGCAGGGAGGCGGGCTGCTCCAACTCCACAACGTATCTCGTCTTCCCGTCTTTGCTTTCCGAAACAAGCACAACGGGCACATCGTCTTTCATTCGGAACGCTCGTGTATATATCCCGAGATTGTGTCCATCCAAACGATATTCTTCCCCGTCGATATCCTTTACAACGTCTCCGGTTCTGTCTTCCCCGTAAGAATCACGCTTCTTTACAGAAAGTCTTCTGAACGTATCCGCCTCGATGAACCGATTCTTCCTGTCCGCGCGTTCTATATCCGCATCGAGTTCCGCAAAGGAGACCTGTCTTTGATACCACGCCAACTCTTGCAAAGCCCGATTCGCTTCCGACTGGTCGATGTCCATCGCCGCCATCTTTTCCATAGCGGGGCGATTCGCAATCATACGGTCCAGGTCTTTTTTTGCGGAAACAAGAAGATTGGCGTACACACGTTCAATGAACTTCGGGTGGACGCTCTCGACAAGATCGGACAGATTGCGCGCTTCGACGCCCGTCTGCACGATCCTCCAATCGGGTTTCCCCTTCGGGTTCCGATGAAAAGCGACCCCCCACTCCTTCAACCCCTCCGCTCTCTTCTTGTCGGAAAGGGAACCCGCCCCGTAATTCACTATGCGTACTTCCACATTCCCTACGGGTATGGACACATGATCTCCGGAAGAAAGTTTCTTCGCATCCTCGAACGCCTTCGCGATGGCCTTCGCCCCGTCCGAATCCGCAACCACGCTCTTGCTCAAAAGCCACGGCATAACCGGGCTCGTCGGCGCTTTCGGCTCGGTGTTCTTGTCGGCCCCGGCGCTTCTCCACCGATTCCATTCCTCGCTATACACGCGATACTCCGCGTCGTACTCTTCTTTCTCAGCCCAATACGCTTTCGTTGCGGCGTCGAGAACAGCGTCTATCTCCTTGCCGGAACCCTTATGCTCTCCGTACTTTATTACGGAAGCCGATGCGCTCTCGGCATTTTTTATAGCAAGTTCCAACTTCTCCTTTTCCGTGTCGAACGAATCCATAAACCGCTCCGCGCTCGACTTCGACCGTATCAACCCGCTCTGCGACGCCTCCAACTCGTTGTACCGGCGTTCGGCCTTCAGCTTTTGGAGAAACACCGGATTCCCCGTGGTGTTCGCCATGAAATTGGCGAACTGATCGGCGTCGTTCCCGCCTTCTTCGGTCAGCGTATCCACTTCGCCCCCGCTTCGGAACTGTTCGATACCCCGCGCCTTCCTCTCAAGAGTCTGCCACATGACGGCATCCGACGTCTTCTCCGTGGAATACGCGATAATCTCGATTCTGAATCCGTCCGGGTCGGCCAGATACAACTCGTTTTTCTGTCTGATGATGCGCCCTTCGCGCTGCTCCAGATCGGAAGGACGCCACGGCGCGTCGAGATGATGCAGCGCGACAAGCCGCTCCTGCGCGTTCATCCCCGCTCCCATCATGTCGGTCGAACCGATGAGTATCCGCACATTGCCGGAATTTACACGAGCGAACAACTCGACCTTCTTTTCAGTAGTATCATGATCGTGGATAAACTGAATCTCGCTCTCCGGAATGCCCATTTCCTGCGAAAGAACCTTGCGCAAATCCTCGTACACCGAAAAGCCGCTGTCGGCTGTCCTCGCCAGAGCCGTCATGCGAAAATCGGCGTACTTCTCCTCGTTCTTCTCAAGAAAATCTTCGGCTGCCTTTACGCGGCTATCCTCCGAATCCAGCAGATTCTCAAGCGCCGATTGCAACCCCCTCCACTGTTCGATGAAGGGCCGCCCTTCCAGACGCTTCATGATCCTCGCGGCATCCCCTTCGCCGAACACACCCTCGGCAAAAGTCTTGAACATCTTCTTCGCTTTCGCTTTCGACCCGGAGGAAGGCACCGAATCATCGCAAAACACCAACTGCGCTCCTCGAACATCGTCCCACTGATCGTACAGCCGCTTGATATTTCTCGCCGCCCGCATCACCTTCCCGTTTCCATTTCTCGGAAGGGTTGGGTCGATAGTCCGAATGTCCAGCGAGGCGATGCGCGCATCGTTCAAAACCCACAACGGATTGTCGATGCGTCTGTATTTGGAGTTCCTCGCGTTGCTCTCTATGGCGTTCATCCGCGCGGTGAGGTAATCGAAATACTCGGTTTGTTCCTCCGACGGCTCCCCGGTGTCCAGCTTCCTCTCGTTCCGCCCCGAATCCGGATTCTCCACTATCTTGGGAACGGGAAACTCGGTCCTCTTCTTTTTCCCTTCCGGAAGCGACTCGTTCTCCCTCTCCATCTGAATCCGGTACGCATCCTTCAAATTCTGCAAAGTGATCGTATCCGCGAACTGCTTGTAAATCTGCTGCAACGAAGAGAGGTTCACCAGAGACGAAAGAACGCGCCTCGGCTTGAGCTTCTGCGTCGCAGTGTACTCAAGACGGGTTTCGGTGATCGTGTACGCTCCGGCCCATGCGTCGAAGTGCTGAAGATTCCTGCTCGCAAGTTCATCGTATGCGAGATACTTCATCATCGTGTAAATCTCGACGAGACTGTTCGACACCGGCGTCCCCGTAGCGAAGGCGACTCCCCCGCCGCGCTTGCGCAATCCGCGCGTCTTCACGTACATGTCGAACGACTTCGCGGTCCCTTTCGGGTCGTTCATTCCGGCGATGCGTGGATTCCCCGACGAATACTCCAGGTTCTTGAACAAGTGAGCCTCGTCCACCACAAGATAGTCGATTCCCATTTTCTCGAAATCGTATCCTATCTCGTCCCGTTTCCCTTCGGCGAGTTCCGCCAACCTCGCCTTGTACTTATCTATCCTCTCTTGAATCTGCTTGACGCTTCTCGAATTCCCAGTCTCTTCCGCATCCTCAAGCGCGGCCCGAAGCCCGGAAAGCTGCTCGTCGATAATCGCCTTCTCGTCGACCGCCGCGTTCTCTATAAACGACAGATGCGAATGCCCGATGATAACCGCGTCGAAATCCCCCGTCGCCATCCGCGCGAAAAGCGCTTTTCTGTTTTGCGGCTTCATACTCTTTTCGGAAGCGGCAAGCACGCGCGAACCAGGATAGAGCTTGTAAAAATCCCTCGTCCACTGTCCCACGAGGTGATTCGGAACCACGAAAAGAGGTTTTTTGGAAGCTCCCATGCGCCGACGCTCCATCGCTCCGGTGATCAACGCATACGTTTTCCCCGCGCCGACCACGTGGTCGAGCAGCACGGAATCCGTCCTGATCATCCGCCACGCCGCGTCCTTCTGCGTATCCCTCAACTCGACGGAAGGGTTCGCTCCGGCTGTGACAAGAAGCTCCCTCCCGTTGAATTTCGGCTCCACATGGGTATTCATCTTCTCGTTGAACGCATCGACAATCTTGTCCATTATCCCGGCGTCGCCGCGAGCCCACTTCTCGAACTCTCTCGACATCATCTCCACCAGCATATTGGCTCTGTCCGTTGCTTCCCTGTCGATGGTGCGGTTATCTCCGCTTCCGACATACGCCTTCAGCATCTTTCCCTGCGTTGCGGCATTGAAGAAGTCAAGAATGGAGAAATCCGGGTTGTTGAACATCCCACCCCACTCCGTCTTCAACGCGACGTCGGACGCCATCCCCACGATTTTTCCAGTAGCGCTCGACACATACACGTTGACGTTCTGCAATCCGAGGTCGGAGAGAAACCTTTCAAACACGCCCGCAGGAATCCACGAACCCTTCAAAGACGGTGTGACCTGAGCCGCCGTCTTCGGAGCGGGCTGCACCTTCCGAAGCGCCTTCACGTTCGCTTCCATCCGGTGCTTTTCCGCTTCCGCGAGCTTCTTCCTCACATTCCCGGAAAGATACTCCGAAGCGTCCTCGTACTTGTTGTTCGCCGGATTCAGAAAGATTTTCGGGGCCTCGCCGGATGCAAGTTCGGCGACAAGCTCGTCCCGATCCTTTCCGGAAATCTCGCTCATATATTCAAGATCGACCTTCCCGCGCTCCCTGATGGATGCGTGCAATGCGGGATCTGCCCCGTCAACGGATACTATCTCCCTGTACGGATGCACCACGCGCCGGTCCAGAATATCCGCGACGACCGCGCTCGCTTCTCTGACGGGGGCTCCGGTTTTTTGGGACTGACTCTCCGTCACACCGGCGTCGTACTCTATTTCTATCCCCGCTTCGGCTCCGACATCCTCTCCGATCATGGCCCTGTTCGCCTTGCTCGACACATGCCCGAAGGTTTCCACGAAGTTGTTGTACGCTTCCCGAAGCCCGGAACGAATCTCCTCCATATTCGCCGCGTCGCGCAGTTCCGCAAGATTGAGCGCCAGCATCCGATTCCTCAAGTCGAGCAATCCGTTCAGCCTTTCATAATTATTTTGCGAAAGAGTGCGCGTTTTCCTTCCGGTTTCTATCTTCTTGAGAATGTCGTCGAACTCCCACTCAAGACTCGACCCCTTCCCGGCGGCTTCCGTTCCCGCCTTGTACAAGCGGTCGATCCCCTCGCCGACATCCGTCTTCGCGGCGAACGCGTCGTTCTTGTTGTATATCCCGGCTTCTTTCGCGAAGGCGAAGAACTCCTTCATCTTCACCGGAAGATCGGACGCCGAAACACCTTCCTTCAATTCGCGCGCAATGCGCGCCATCCCATGCCACTCCTCGGCGTTGTTCCCCCACGGGATTCCCGGCACGATATCGACGATGACGGAGTTCCCCGAAACATCGTCGTCCGTCCTCATGCGGATTTTCCCGTCCGGCTCAAGACGCATACCTCCAACGGGAATATCGCTCTGCATCGCCATCACGGCGGAAACATCCAAATCCCTCTTGGATGGCTTCAGCGTCCCCTTCAGCTCCGCGAAATCCCCTGCAAGAATATCGCCGAACGCTTTGACGAAATCTCTTCCATCGTCTTCGACAGTGTGCTCTTCCCCGGCGTGCATCTTCCCGCGCATCGAAGGCTCTCCGAGAATATGATTCGGATGCTCCTCGAAATACCGGTTCACGCTTACCCTTTCCCCGGCCTTGTTCGTCACCTTGCCGGAAGAATCGAGCCACGCGGCCTTCATGTCCGGGGATTCCCCCTCGTGCAGCTTTTGAAGGAAGATGATGTCCGTCGTCACTTCCGTTCCGGCGTTCGCCTTGAACGCCGTATTCGGCAGACGCACCGCGCCGAGGAACTTGAAATCTTTCGCAAGTTGCGCGCGCCCCCTCGTATCACCGGCATCGAGGAAATGATGCGTAATCACCATCGCCATCACCCCGCCGGGGCGCAGGTGCTTCCCCGACTTGCCAACGATGAAGTTGTGAAGAGACAAGCCCTTGAGTTCCTCATACCCTTTGGCGTGCGTCCGAACGGCGTCTCTGGCGAACGGCGGATTCCCTATCGCTATGTCGAAAACCCCGTTTCGGAACTTCGCATACTCGAATCCGCTCCCCCCGATGACATGCGCGTTCGGGAAAAGCATGGTCGCCAACTGCCCCGTAACAACATCGAGTTCCGTCGCGTGCCACTCCGTCGCCGACGCCAAGTCTTTCGGCTGCAAGCTGATGAAATTCCCCACACCGACCGTGGGTTCAAGCGCTACTCCGCCCTCGAATCCGAAATGACGCACGGCATCCCACATCATCCGAACAACCTTCTCGGAGGTGTAATGCGCGTTTCTTGTGGAAGCCATCGCGTCGTTCCATGCCGACATCCCCCATTCGGCTCGCGAATTAAACAGCCACTTCAATTCGCGATGCGCGCCGAGCCACATGCCGGACAACTCGCTCTCGTCCTTGAACACGTTCGGCAAACCGCCCCACCCGACGAACTTCGCCATTACAGCCTGTTCTTCCGGAGTCGCATACCGCTCCTCGTCGAGAACTTGCTTCAACGTGCGAATGGCGTTCAAATTCGCTTCGAGCTTTTCCTTCGGCGTCCCTAAAACAAAAGAGAACCCCTCGGATACCGAGAAGTTCCCTGGGTTTTCTCCTGCAAGAGCGGGTTCCGTTCCTGCTATATTATCTCTCGGATTCAGAGTTCCGGACTTTCCGCCGTCTCCTCCGGTAGCCTCGCCGGTTCCGGGTTGGCTTCCAAGCGCCGTCTTCTTTCCTCCCTTGCCTCTGCCCTTGCGTCCGCCATCTTTTCGTATGCCCATTCCGGACGCACCAGAAACATCTCCCTCGCCTCCGACCACGCCTCGTCGTCCGTCATCCTCGGAGACCCCGCCTTCAGCGTATCCATCTCCATCCTGGCGAGCATCGCCATCCCTCTCGCCTCGCCCTTCAACTCCTCCGGAGTCAGGAATTTCACCAGTTCCGGGTGCTCCTTCCTCAAGTAATCCATCGCTATCGACTGCATCTCTTCGTGCGTCATCGGCAATCGCCTCCTCGTT
>JAKPPK010000465.1 GCA_029547385.1 Candidatus Latescibacterota bacterium | reverse complement strand
CACACCGTTTGTAACCTCCACTGACCGTTTTCGAAGTCAGCTCGGGATTATTGAAAACCCCGCTCTTTCCGATGAAGCGAGCGCGGTGTGGGTGAACCCCGCAGGGCTTGGTGTGCGCAAATCAGCGACAATGTTTTCTTCCGTTGCAATGAGAAACAACCCCTGGTACGCCAACCTGCTTTTTGCAGGCAATGGAAGCGGTTTCGGCTGGCAGCGAACGGATGCCGGCAGCGGCCAACGAATTGACCGCTGGCGCTTCGGAGGAAGCGGCGGAAGCTCCCCGTACGGCCTGTCATTCGGCGCTGCGGTCGAACTGAGTGATCCGGACGGTTTGAAAGAGAATCTTTTCTGGTCAGGGGACCTCGGTGTTCTGGCGAGGCCCGTTACGTGGATGTCCGCCGGCCTTGTCGTGCGACAACTCGGCGCTCGGCGTGGTTATCCGTGGAGCGTGGAATCGGGCCTTGCTCTGCGCCCGTTCGGACCGAACCTGAGCATTTTTGGCGGTCTGGCGTACTGTGAAGACGACCCATTGAGTGATCCTTCGCACTGGCATGCCGGTGCACTGGCGAACGTGGGGCCTGGTCTTGAGGCGTACGGGGCGATCAATCAGAACAGGACGATTCTGGTCGGCGTCCAGATGATTCTCGGAAGAGGCAGCATCGGCGGAGCAGGGAGTCGCGTGAGTGGCGGAAGCCTCGGTTCAGGCTGGGTAATTGCTCGCTCCCATGCGGATTACCGGTCTAACCGGCTGGCGATGAAAGGCAGGATCGCAGAGATTCGGCTGAAAGGTGAGATTCGCGATCAGACGCCGGGATTCAGCCTGTTTGGCAACCGGGGCACCACGCTTTCGGAACTCGTCATGCAGATCAATCGGGCGGCGCAGGCGCGTGATGTCGGTGGGCTGTACCTTCGTTTTGACAACCTGGCGATCGGCCAGGGAATGGCGGAGGAATTGCGTGATGCGTTGATCAAGTTCAAGGCGAACTCAGGCAAGCCGATTGTTGCTTATCTGCCGGAGGCGAGTTTCCGGGAATACTTCATTGCCTCCGTTGCGGACAGCATCTTCCTGGAGCCGGTGGGCGACCTCCGTCTGACCGGGTACGGCGTGGGGCAATTGTACTTCCGCAGGGCTTTGGACAAACTCGGCGTCGAAGCTGATTTCACCCGGATAGGCCGTTACAAGTCGGCCGCTGAAACGTTCACGGACAGCACCATGTCGGATGCCACCCGGGAGCAGTACGAGGAACTCCTCGACGATTGGTACACGAGAACGGTAGATGGAATCGCGGTGTCTCGGCGCCTCAGCGCTGACAGCGTGAAGGCTCTGGTCAATAACGCTCCCTACATGGCTGCAGAGGCAGTTCGTGTGGGCCTGATTGATTCCGCAGGTCACAGTGATCGAGCCTACGAATCCGTGGAAACCATGGTAAGGTCGAGAGAGGGGAGAGTATCGGGCAAAATAAACCTTGCGCGTCGTCGTTTATATGATGAGACGTGGGGCCCGCGTCCGAAACTGGCGGTTATCTTCGCGTCCGGGCAGATTGTGAATGGAACGAGCGGGGAGGATTTCTTTTCGGGAACCCAGATGATGGGTGCCGAGACAATTGCGAAGGCGCTCAAACAGGCTCGGGAGGACGATGCCATTAAGGCGGTCGTGTTCCGGATCGATTCCCCCGGGGGACTGGCTCTGGGCAGCGACATCATATGGCGGGAGGTACAGCTTTTGTGGGAAACCGACAAGCCTGTCGTCGTAAGTGTGGGCGATCTGGCTGCTTCGGGCGGGTATTACATCGCGTGTCGCGCAGACACGATCATTTCGAATCCGGGCGCCATCGTTGGCAGCATAGGGGTATTTGATGGCAAAATGGTTGTTGAGAGACTGGCGCGCCGACTCGGAATCGATGTGGAACTTCTCGCGAGGGGAGACAACGCGGCGATCAATTCTTCACTCGCATCGCGAACACCGGAGCAGCGAAGGCGAGTGGCCGAAAACGTTCGTGAAGTCTACGACGTGTTTGTGAACAGGGTCGCCACGGGCCGCGGGATGGAAGCCGCCTCGGTGGATTCCATCGGTCAGGGCCGGATTTACACGGCAGCGAATGCCGTCAGCATAGGCCTCGTCGACAAACTGGGTGGTCTGGATGAGGCCATCCGGACGGCGGCCCGGATGGCCCGCCTGCGCGGCGAAGTCGAGCTCGTAACAATGCCGAGGCGCACAAATGTGCTGGAAACGGTGATCCAGAGCTCGTTACAGGATGCCATGGGTGTGTCGCCCCGGCAGTCCCTGGCGGGAGAGGTTTACTTCTTCGACCCGGTTGCCGCGTCGTTGCGATGACACGGGTGGTTTTCGGATCCGGGGTTTTGAATATTGGGGGCCGTTTCTGGGGTTACACGGTTGTACGGATGTGTAGAATGAAGGATGTTGTGAAGGGTACCACCGGGTTTGCAGCGCCAGCAGCGAAATCGCTGCTGGCTTGCGCGATTGTTTTGTGCCTGATGTGCTCCCACGCGCATGCTCAGGTGGGTGAATTCGGCCGCAACAAGCCCACATCCGCCACGGGAAACTGGCACTATGTCCAGACGCCGCATTTCGACATCTACTTTTACGAGGGCATGGACGCGATCGCGAGAATCGCCACGACGATAGCCGAAGAGGCGTATTCCCAGATCAGTGCGAGCTTCGACTACCGCCTGCGGAACCGCGTGCCGATCGTGTTGTACCGGTCCCAGGGGCAGTTTTCGCAGACGCACATCACGCCCTCACTGATCGGTGAGGGTGTTGGCGGGTTCACGGAATTTCTCAAGAACCGCGTTGCCGTGCCATTCACCGGATCCTACCCGCAGTTTCGTCATGTCCTCCACCACGAGCTCGTACACGCGATAGTGCACGACATGCTTTACGGGCGAGACATTCTGACCGGCGTACAACAGAGTGATATCCCTCTCTGGTTCATCGAAGGTCTTGCAGAGTACGAGTCGTCGCCGTGGACTTCAGAGAGCGACATGTGGATGCGGGATGCGGTGATCAACGATTACCTGCAGCTCGACGGTTACTTCGCCTACAAAGGCGGCCAGTCGATCATGTATTACATTGCTGAGGTGTACGGGCCGGACAAGGTAGCGCAGATCCTGAACCGGCTTCGCTCTTTTTCTCGCTTCGGTCCGACGGTTCAAGCCGTTCTGGGGGTCGAGCTCGAAGATTTCGGAAAACGGTGGGAGAAAGACCTCAAGAAGGTGTACTGGCCGGAAATCGTCGATCGAGACGAGCCAGAGGATATCGGCCAATCGCTGACAGACCACACCAAAGACAACTCCTACTTCAATCGGAACCCCTCATTCTCGCCGTTCGGCGACAAGATCGCGTATTTGACGGGCAGGGATTACTACACCAGCATCTACGTGATGTCGGCCATCGACGGAAAGGTGCTCTGGAAAGTCGTTACGGGTGAAACTTCCGGGTCCTTTGAGGAAATGCACTGGCAACGGGCAGGAATTGCGTGGTCTCCAGATGCCCAACGGATAGCGTTTGCGGCAAAGGCTACGTCGGGCGACAGGCTTTACATCGTCGATGCGCGCAACGGACGGAGGCTCGACGCGTTCGATTTCGGATTCGATGGAATGTTTTCGCCCGACTGGTCACCGGACGGAACTACGATTGTATTTGTTGGCGTGCGTGATGGGAAATCGGACCTCTACACACTTCGGCTTTCGGACCGGTCGATTGACCGGCTGACGGACGACTACTTTGATGAGACTGATCCAAAATGGTCGCCCGACGGCCGGCGAATCCTGTTTGCTTCCGATCGAGCGCCCGATGTGAGCGATGTTTCAGCCCAGTTGCTGTACCAGACATCGGATGTGTACGTGATGGACGTCGAGACGCGCGCAATGCGTCGCTTGACGGCGGACCCCGCGGACGATCTTTCGCCGGCATGGGGGCCCGAAGGGAAACACATCGCGTTCGTGTCCGACCGCAACGGTATTTTCAACCTGTACGTTGCCGCGCTCGACAGCGGCGAAGGAAGTATCGACAGTGCAACCCGTCCTTTGACAAACATCCTCACGGGAGCGTTCGCTCCGTCCTGGAATCGCAGAGGCGACAAGATCGCCTTCTCCGGTTTCAATAAGGGGGGGTGGGACGTTTTTGTCATCAGGAATCCACTGGACAGCCTTCGTGAGGAACCCCTTCGGCCGGCATATTTCCTGCGCGAAGGGAAGATTTCGTACAGCAGCCGCCACCGCCACCTGGCGACGAGCACGCAGTCCGCCACGTCACCTGATTCCACGGCCGGATTCTCGATAGGGCCTCGCACCAGCCCATTCGGTTCCCCCGCCCTCGATATCCTTGCTTTCACGCGGGCAGATTCCGCGCGTGGCGGCTTCGTGCCAAAGCCTTATCGAAGCCAACTCCAGGTAGACAACGTAAGCGGACAGGCGAATTACTCAACTCTCGGTGGAGTCGGCGGGCAGCTCTACGTCACGGCGAGCGATCTCATGGGGTTTCA
>JAKPPK010000464.1 GCA_029547385.1 Candidatus Latescibacterota bacterium | reverse complement strand
CGAACGATATAACTCTCGCCTCGATGATCGCCGGTGAGCGTGAATGTGTGGTTCCAGGTGGATGCGGTTCCACCGAGGTACTGGCTGACCAGTTCCTCGGTGCCGTTTTCAAACATCTGGTTCAGGTATACCGCCGTGTTGGTCGTCTTTTTGAGTGTGTCGTTGTAGTAGACCGTGATGGTTGCTGCATCCTCGGTGGCAGTGGTTCCCGTGACGGTGAAGTTGACCGCCTCCAGCGGGTTGACCCCGTGCTCAAACCATTCGGATGTGCCAAACCTCGGTGCCCAGATGGTGTAATACTCGTCTTTCGGGAACCCCTCCCAGGTGGTATTGATCTCTCCCTCCTTGTAAAAGGTGATCCGGTACTTGATCGCCTCAAACATCATGAAATCGATACCGCCATCGCTGCCGGTGGTGCCGCTCATAGTCTGGTTGTGGACCTGCGTCTTCCCGTAATCTATGCCGAGCAGGTCTAACAACCACGACCAGCTGCCCATTGTGGTCTCGTAACCGGTAGCCTCGACGGTAACCCCTTCGATGGGGGCGCCAAACGCTGATCGAACGACAAACCGGACATTATGCGGCGGATAGGCAAACGGGGTGCTCTCGGTCTTGCGGGTGAGGTAAATCGTTTTGAGGGTATCCTTCTCGACCAGGATGTTCTCACTGGCGCCATAATAGTCATCGGTGCTCGCGACGGTGACCGTGACAATACCATACTCCAGGTTGTGGAACTGGGTCTGGCCGTCGGTGGTGAAGTTGGTGGCACCATCTGCCTCCACAGTCATGCGGGACTCGATCAGGGCATGATCGGCGGCGTCACGGAGCTCAATTGTGAGCGTGTAGAGTCCGCCCATCTCTATATCCTGCCTCACAAATGTCTCGTTCTGGGTCGTTGCGTTGTATTCTTTTGAGGGTTGATACCCTGTAAGGGCTGAACTGACTGTATATGATTCGTTCGCGGCGAGATCGTTGAATATATAGTACCCGGTGCTGCTGTTAGCGATCGTTGTGTCGTTCCAGGTGCTGTTTGCGATCGTGACGGTCGCCCC
>JAKPPK010000462.1 GCA_029547385.1 Candidatus Latescibacterota bacterium | reverse complement strand
GTTGCCCGCCGTTATGCCCCGAGGTGTTGCCGTGACGGAAACGGAAAAACCTTTGAACTTCGAACAGGCCGTAAAGCGCCTCGAGGAAATCGTTCACGCGCTTGACGACCAGACGCTGCCGCTTGACGCAGCGCTGGCTCTTTTCGAGGAAGGGATACTGGTTTCCCGCCAGTGCGCGGCACATCTCGAAGCGGCGAGAGCGCGGGTGGAAAAGCTTGTCGAACAGGCTCCCGGTGTGTTCAGTCTGGAAGCGTTCGACCAGGAGACGTCTGACGTTGGCGCGGACGACGAAGACGAGGAATAGAACACTGCGAGAATTTCTGGAGACCAGATGCCCGGCTTGTTGGAAACCATAGACTCACCCCTTGACCTCAGGCGGTTGCCGGAAGACCAATTGCCTGAACTGGCACGCGAGATCCGCTCACTCATTCTGGACGTGATTTCGCGGAACAGCGGTCATTTCGCATCAAGCCTCGGTGTGGTGGAGCTTACGCTTGCACTGCACCGTGTGTTCAACACTCCCCGCGACAAAATCATCTGGGACGTGGGCCACCAGGCGTACGTCCACAAGATCATCACCGGTCGGCGTGAGCAGTTTCACACCATCCGGAAAAAGGGAGGATTGAGCGGCTATCCCCGGCGAGAGGAAAGCCCCTACGATGTATTCGGGGTAGGCCATGCCTCCACGAGCATCAGCGCGGCGCTCGGCCTGGCTACCGGCAGAGACCTCCGGGGCGAGGATTTCCACGTGGTGGCCGTCATTGGTGACGGATCAATGACCGGCGGCATGGCATGGGAAGCGATCAACAACGCGGGTGCCTCAGGCCGGGACATGCTCATCGTCTTGAACGACAATCGCATGTCTATTTCGCCCAACGTCGGAGCGCTGGCGCGGTATTTCAACGAAATCATCACGCACGAGACCTACAACAAACTCAAGGCAGACATTTGGGATTTCCTCGGAAAAATACCGAACATGGGCGAAAAAGTCCGCGTTGGGATAAGTCAGCTGGAAAAGGCGGTGAAATCGCTGCTTGTGCCCGGGATTGTCTTCGAGAAGCTCGGGATTCGGTACTTCGGCCCTGTCAACGGACAGGACGTCCACGCGCTCATCGAAACTCTGGAGCAGATCAAGGACCTGAAAGGTCCGCGTCTGCTGCACGTGTACACGCAGAAGGGGAAGGGTGTTCCGTTCGCGGAGAACGATCCGTACAAGTGGCATGCCGGCGGCCAGTTTGATCCGAGAAATGGAGAAGCGCTCAAGAAAAGCTCACCTGTGTCGTACACGGACGTGTTTGGCAAGACGTTGACGAAGCTTTGTGATTCACATCCAAACGTTGTCGGGATCACTGCGGCGATGGCCTCGGGGTGCGGGCTCAAGCATCTTGCTGACAAATACCCGTATCGTTTTTTCGATGTCGGCATTGCGGAACAACACGCAGTGACGTTCGCGGGCGGGCTCGCGCTGGAGGGCACAAAACCCGTTGTCGCCATCTACAGCACATTTCTGCAACGGGCTTATGATCAGATCGTCCACGACATCGCGCTGCAACGCCTCCCGGTGGCGTTCGTCCTTGACCGTGGGGGGCTGGTAGGGGATGACGGGGCCACGCACAACGGCGTTTTCGACTTAAGCTACCTTCGCCACATCCCGAACATGGTGATAATGGCACCTAAAGACGAGCTGGAAATGCAGCGGATGGTGCTCACGCTCGTCGAATACAATGAGGGGCCCATAGCCATGAGGTATCCCCGCGGTTGCGGTCCGGGTGCGGCCATAGTTGAGGAACCAGAGGCACTTGAACCGATCGGGATCGGGACGTGGGAGGTGCTCGCGCCGGGGACAGAGATGGTCGTGCTTGCAATAGGAAGCATGGTGTATCCCGCGCTCGAGGCCACTCAAACCCTCAGAGAAGAGGGTATTTCGATTGAAGTCGTCAATGCGCGGTTTGCCAAACCTCTGGATGACGGGATGATGGAAGAACTTGTCCGCAGGCACAGAGTCTGGGTGACGGTTGAAGAAAACGTATTGGCCGGGGGTTTCGGATCGGGCGTAATGGAAGCTCTGGAATGCCGCGGACTGCTTTCATCGGTTTCACTGAGTCGACTTGGCATTCACGATCGTTTTTCGGACCACGGTACTCGCGAAGAGGTGCTTCACGACGAAGGCCTCGATGCGGTAAGCCTCTCAGAGGCATTCCGCGTGATCAGGGCGAGGACGCTGGAGATGAAGGTGGGGTGATTTGTACCGGTTCGCGAATGCGGGGTAGGGGATGGCGATAGGATCCGTCGGAGTTGTGGCGAACGCGGAGAAACCGAACACGCGTGATATCATCCGGCGGATCCTTAAATCCGGCGAACGGCTCGGGTTTTCGGTAGTTGTTGACGCAGAGGTCGCCGATGCCCTCGGGTGCGGATCCGTGGGCGTGGCAGGCGAGGAGCTGTCAAAATGCGCCGAGTTGATCGTTGCCTGCGGCGGAGACGGGACGATCTTGCGGGCTGCACGGATCACAATGGGTGCCCCGCGTCCCATACTGGGAGTGAATCTGGGGCGCCTCGGATTCCTTGCGGAAGCTTCACCGGAGAAACTGGAACAGGCCCTTGAGGAGATTGACCGCGGCGATTTTGTTACCGAACCACGAATGACTCTCACCGCAACAGTTATGGGCACCGGCGAAACCGTCCATGCTCTGAACGACATCACTATCGCAAAAAGCAATCAATCCCGGATCATCTCGCTGGAGATGCGCGAAGCGGGCAACTGGGTGAACACGTACATCGGCGACGGGTTGATTCTTGCGACACCCACGGGGTCCACGGGGTACGCGCTCGCCGCAGGAGGACCCATCGTCAAGCCTCTGGCGGAGCTCATCGTCGCGGCACCAATATGCCCCCACTCACTTACCGTGCGTCCGATTGTGTTTCCCGACGATGCGGTACTCGACATTCGCGTGGCAGGGGCTGCCGAAAGCGCGATATTGCTCACCGCTGACGGGCAGCCCACGGTACCCCTGCCCTCGGGAGAAGAAGTGCGTGTGCGAAGAGGGGCCAAAGACGTTCAGCTTGTTCGGTTGGCCTCGTCGTCGTACTACGACACGCTGCGGCAGAAGTTGCATTGGGGACTCGATAAGAACCTTCGGTAGCCACGAGGCCAGAGCGGGCCGATGCTTGAAGAACTGTCGGTTCAGGATTTCGCGCTGATTGAGCGTGTATCCCTGACCTTCTCTCCCCGTTTCAATGTCATCACCGGTGAAACAGGTGCGGGCAAGTCGATCCTTGTGGGAGCGCTCGGTTCCCTGCTCGGAATGCGTACGGGCGCGGAGATGGTGCGCTCCGGATGCGAGAAGGCAACCATTGAAGCACGGTTCCGGCTGAACAGGGAGAGTGCCGTCCGCGATCTGGTGCTCGAATTCGGGGGGGAGATCGAGGACGATACGGTGGTCATTCGTCGCCTGCTGGGGAGCGATGGGCGGACGCGCGTGTGGATAGGGGGTGTTTCGGTTTCCGTAAAGACGTTACGTGACGTGGCTTCCCGCCTCGTGGATTTTCACGGACAACATGATCACCAGCTTCTTCTTTCGCCGGCTGAACACTGCGCGATACTGGACTCCTTCGCGGGTACGCAGCCGCTTGTGGCCTCGTTGCGAGAGAAGCTTTCGAAGCTGAAACAACTGCGTGGGCAACGGGCAGCTCTCCTTGAACGGCAAACCCAGAGTGCCGCGCTGAGGGATTCAGAGGAGTTCGAACGCAGGGAACTGGACGAGATAGACCCCGCGCCCGACGAATACGAGTCCCTTCTGGCCGAACAGCGCGTACTTGAAAATGCGGAACGCCTCGGAACACTCCTTGCCAGCGTGTGCAACCTTCTGAGCGAATCGGACGACTCCGTGACAACCCGCCTGGGGCAAGCGCGGAGGTGGGTTCAGGAGGCGTCCTCCATAGACGAAAGGCTCGCGGAGGAAATCAGTGGCGATTACGAAGCGCTGGAAGCTCTCGCGCAGGAAATCTCCGCTCGGTGCGCAGCGCGGGTGGAGTCTCTGGAAGCTGACCCCGGGAGGCTCGATTACGTATCCAACCGGCTTGCTCAACTGAAACGCTTGATCAAACGATACGGGAGCCTGGAAAACGCGGTCACGCGAAGAAAAGAACTCGAACTGAGAGTCGACGCCGACGCGGAAACGGCGGAAGCGATCGATCGGCTGGCTGAGGAAATCCGTTGCGAACACCGCGAGATGGCGAATCTGGCCCTGGAGCTATCACGCAGGAGGACGGAGGCGGCACGCCGCCTAGCCGACGAGGTCAGCGCGTCGCTTGCGTCACTGGGAATGGAACGTGCGCGCTTTGAAGCGGACATGGTTCCTTTCTCCGCAGACGAGGTGGACTGTCTCATTTCGGACGCCGTTGAGTATGATGGACAGGCCCGGAACGTAGGCGATTCGGGTGCCGAGGCGGTGGAGTTTCTGATCGCGCCGAATTCCGGAGAACCGCTGAAGCCGCTCGCCCGTATCGCTTCCGGAGGTGAGATTTCTCGTGTGATGTTGGCTATCAAGAGCGTTCTCGCCGAGCATGACCCGGTTTCCTCCATGGTGTTCGATGAGATCGACGCAGGGATATCGGGACGAATCGGCGATGCCGTCGGGGAAAGAATGCGGGCTCTTGCGGAATACCGGCAGATCATCGCGATTACGCACCTTCCACAAATCGCTGCTCGCGCCGACCACCACATCGTGGTGGAAAAGGAAGAAGCTCGTGGGCGAACGCTGACACTCGCGCGCGCAGCGGAGGGAGAGGAGCGCGTGCTGGTGCTTGCGGAGTTGCTGGGCGGAGGGGAGGCTCGGAGTACTGCCATCGAACACGCACGTGCGATCCTGAACGGGTCGGAAGATCGTGGGGCGACGCGGTAATGGCGCCGGAACTCGGGCAACACGGTTCGATCCCTCGAGAGACACCCGACAAAACAAGGGCGCACCGTGCGCGCCTATTTACCATCGCCAACGGCATCAGTCTCCTGCGCGTCGCGTTGCTTCCATGGGTGTTATTCCTAATTTCGCGTCCTCCCGGTTCCCACACGGTGGAACTGATCGGGCTTGCCGTCGTGATTGCTCTGACCGACTTCTTTGACGGCTTCGTCGCGCGGCGCACCGGACAGGTTTCACATTACGGACGCATCATAGACCCGGTTGCCGACAAGATCTGCCTGGTCCTCGCCTCGTGGTGGCTGACGGTGTACAGGGGGTTACCCGTCTGGATACCTGTTCTGGTGGTGGTGAGAGACGCGGTGATTCTCGGGGGGAGCTTCGTGTTGCTGCGGCGACACGACGTCGTGTTGCCGTCAAACCAGTTGGGCCGGGTCACGACCTTCGTGCTCACGATTACCCTCTTCGCCTATCTCATCGCGTGGGAGGCGCCTCAACGGCTTCTTGTCTGGTTGAGCGGCGCGCTTGTAGTGGCGACATTCGTGTCGTACGTCCGAATAGGGTGGATCATTTTCCGGCGCTTTGACACTTGACCGCCACAAAGGGGCTCTTCCTTGGCCTACCGTCTGCCGGACTTTGAGTACAAGGCGCGCTCCCGTCTGGTCGACCTTCTTGAGGAACTCGGCACGTGCACGGCGACCGAAGCGGCTCGAATGGTGTTCAACTCAACCTCCATTCCGGCCTCGCTTGCCGAGTCGTTGCTGGAAGCGCTCACAAGATCGGATCAACGCTTCGGACGAACTCCGGGCGGGCAGTGGTTCCTTGCTCGGAAGCCTGTTCGCAGTGCGTTGCGAGGGGCGACCTTCGTTGTGCTTGACGTGGAAACAACCGGAACCCAACCGCCGGCTCACCGAATTACTGAACTCGGTGCCGTTCGTGTCAGGGAAAGCCAGATAGTGAACGAGTTCTGCAGCCTGATCAATCCCGAACGGGAGATTCCATTGGAAATCACCCGGCTGACCGGGATATCAAACTCGATGGTGGCCGACAAACCCACCGCACTGCAACTACTGCCCGACTTCGCCGAGTGGCTTGGAGACGACGTAATCGTGGCACACAATGCGCCATTTGACCGCGGCTTCATCGACGCGCAGTGGCGCGAGGTGTTCGGGATGGCGACAGGGAATCGGTGGCTGTGTACGGTCCGAATTGCCCGCTGGTTGTACCCGGAAATCCATAGCAGGAGCCTTGGCCCGTTGTGCCGCCATCTCGGCATTCCCATCGGACGACAGCACCGCGCAGGAGATGACGCCCGGGCGACCGCGATGGTGCTTCTCCGGGAAATTGACGACCTTTCTGCCCGAGGAATCAATGACTTTGATGCTCTGGACGCGGTAGTGGCTCCCCT
>JAKPPK010000455.1 GCA_029547385.1 Candidatus Latescibacterota bacterium | reverse complement strand
CCTAACCGCCCTCGCTGGCCTGAGCTCGAACGGGTTGATCGCCCGCACCGCAGACGGAGCGGCTGCCACGCGCACAATCACGGGGACGACCAACCAAGTAATCGTGAGCAATGGTGACGGAGTGGCGGGCAACCCCACACTCTCGCTTCCGCAGAGTATTGCGACGACAAGTACTCCGCAGTTTGCCAAGATTGGGCTGGGTGTTACTCCGACGTCGCGCTTTGTCTCCCTCGAAGGTGGCAGTGGAACGCGACCGACCCCAGCCAACGGCAATGGCATATGGGCCACGGCGGCAGACGGTGTGCCGTTTATAATCGATTCTACTACATGGGGAAGCGTTCGATCGAGTTTCATTGGGCGCAGAGCTGGCGGGACAAGATCGGACCCGAAAGCGATCCCAGCGGGAGCGACGATTGTCGATTTGGTCGGATACGGTTATGACGGCAGCGACTACGTCGGCCCGGCGATGCTTGTTAGCGTCGGGTCCGCGACCGAGTGGTCCTCATCCAGCCACGCGACGCAGTTCCGCGTGCAAGGAACCCGGGAGGGCCAAACGGACTTGGAGCATTGGCTTACGCTAGCAAACGGTGCGCTCAGGCTGCACGCCTACGGAGCTGGAGTCCTCGTTACCGACAGCTCTGGCAATGTATCTCCCACTACGTCTCCTGCCGTGACGAGCCTTAGCGCAACCGGTGGTCTCGTGGTGCGAAAAACCGAGAACATCCCCGCTGTGGGGTCGGGGCTCACCGTCGGGGCTCGTGCGAAGGACCAAGCGGTTTCCGGCGAAATCGGGTTTCTGACGTTCAAGTCCGACGACGCGGCCAACCAGCTGCAGGGGATGATTGTGCTTCGGACTGACGCTACGGCGGCGAATCGGCGACTCTCCATCGACTGCGTCGAGCAAGGAATCGCATACCGAAATATCACACTCGCTGAAAGTGGTGGAAACGTCGGTATCGGCACGACTTCACCCGCCGCACAACTGCACCTCCGTTCGGGGTCAGACAATATAGCCGAAGCTATCCGTCTAGATAATCCGACCGACAAGTCCAACAACGGCAGCAAGATCGTGTGGCGGAACGCTGATGTTAGCAAAGATGCCGCGTTCTTTGCTGCCCGACGTATCGGTTCCAGCAACGGAATGGCCCTTACGTTTGGCACCGCGGAAGATTGGTCAACGGCGGCCGCTACGGAAAAAATGCGCATCGCCGGTAACGGCAACGTCGGTATCAACAACACGAATCCCCAACGCAAGTTGGACGTTGTCGGCGATTCAAACGGCAACGGCATCCGCGTCACCGGCACAACGGGAACAATCGGCGCATTCACCGCCGAAGGAACGTCCGTGAACATCCAAGCCGATTCAGCCGATGCAACCTGTGTTCTTGTTGACGCGTCAGCAAACGACTCTGGCTTCGTCGAACTGAATGGCGGGTC
>JAKPPK010000433.1 GCA_029547385.1 Candidatus Latescibacterota bacterium | reverse complement strand
CAACGCCGCCGCCATTGCATGCGATGGTGCCCTTTGCGGCGTGTACCACAAACGATTTCTCCCGAACTACGGCGTATTCGATGAAAACAGGTATTTCCAGGCGGGAGTCGCGCAACGGGTTTTCTCCATCGGGGAATTCAGACTTGGTATCAGCATCTGCGAGGACATCTGGTACCCCGGCGGACCTGCCGATGAACAGGCGCTGATCGGGGGCGCACACATCCTCATCAACATCTCAGCCTCACCGTATTACGAAGGGAAGATCGGAAGCCGCGACCGCATGGTGTCCGTCAGAGCAGCGGACAATGACGCGGTAGTGGCTCTGGTCAACCTGGTCGGTGGCCAGGATGAACTGGTTTTCGACGGGGGGAGCATAATCTGCTCCGAAAACGGGCATGTGCGCGCCCTCGGGAGGCAATTTGAGGAGGATCTCATCTGCACGGATGTACACCTCGATACGATTCTGCGGTCGCGCCTGCGTGACCCGCGGCGGCGCAAGGAGAAACTGGCCGCGCTTCTGCGGAGAGAGGAAATCCCGTGTACGCCGCTGCCCGTGCGGCTCCGCGAACGTCCTGTCGCCGTTCCATCCGCGCCTGCCTCGCGACTCGGCAGGACGGAAGAGGTGTACCGCGCACTAGTGCTCGGGGTGCGAGACTACGTAGGGAAAAACGGGTTCCCCGGCGTCGTCGTAGCATTGTCCGGAGGAATAGACTCAGCTCTTACGGCGGCCATCGCGGTGGACGCATTGGGGAAAGACCGCGTGGCTGGAGTCACGATGCCGTCACGGTTCAACTCAGACGAGACACAGAATGACGCAGCCACTGTCGCGGCAAACCTCGGAATTCGCTTCATCCAGCTTCCTATCGAACCTGTGGTGTCCGCCATGCTTGACACTTTGCGAGACGTCTTCCGTGGCCTGGAGCCGGACACCACCGAAGAGAACCTGCAAGCCCGCATACGCGGAACGCTGGTGATGGCGCTTTCAAACAAGTTCGGGTGGCTTGTACTGACTACGGGGAACAAGAGCGAAATGTCAGTTGGGTACGCCACGTTGTACGGTGACATGGCGGGCGGGTTCGCGGCAATCAAAGACGTCTACAAAACGATGGTATACGAGCTTTGCGAATGGAGAAACGCCCAGGCTGGTTATGACCTGATCCCCCGCACAACCATCGCTCGTCCACCCTCAGCAGAGCTCCGGCCGAATCAGCTCGATCAGGATAGCCTTCCCCCGTACGACGTGCTCGACCGCATACTCGAGGCGTATGTGGAGATGGATGAGTCTCTCGCGGAAATCACAGCGCGTGGTTTCGATCAAGCGGTCGTAAGCGACGTAATGCGCAGAGTTGATTCCAGCGAATACAAGCGTCGCCAGGCGCCCCCAGGAGTCAAAATCACGCCGCGGGCACTCGGAAAGGATCGCCGACTTCCGATCACCGCACCGCGATCCCGATAAACGAAGCGCCTCGCCGGTCAAGTTGGACCGACGAGGCGCCCGAAAGAACCCGAGGCTTTCCTACGCCGGGGCGTACTGGTCGGAGCCTGTCAGAGGAAGCGGAACGATCCAGATATTCCGGTAGCGCACTGCGTCCCCGTGGTCCTGCAGGAGAAGGGGACCAGGTTCTTCCACATTCTGGTCCAGAGCCCCTCCGGTCGGGCCCGGCAATTCGACGTTGTTGTGCACCACTCGGCCGTTGTGGAAAAGAGTGACCCGGGCGCCGCTTACACGGTTTCCGTTGCCATCAAACCGCGGTGCGCGGAAGACCGCATCGTACGTCTGCCAGTGCAGTGCCGGTTTGCAGGCGTTCACCAGAGGACTGAACTGATCATAGATTGCGCCGCAATCACCTTTTCCGGGCACATTCCACCCGAAAGAATCCAGCACCTGTATCTCGTATCGTCCTTGGAGATATACGCCGCTGTTGCCTTTTGCCTGCCCTTTCGCCTCCGGCATGTCAGGGCAGTTGAATTCGAGATGCAGGTAGAAATCCGTGAACCGTTTGTCGGACACAATGTCACCGGTTCCGCGAATGACGTGGATTTCGCCGTTGGCGATCTGCCAGCCGACGGGTTTTCCGTCCCTGGTCTTCCAGTTGGAGAGATCTTTGCCGTTGAAAAGCACAACGGCGTCGTTGGGTGGGGGAAGCATGGGAATCATGGTTTCTCCTTTCAAGAGCAACGGTTCCAGCCCTGCTCGTACCTGACGCAACGCTGAAAACGTACGAACCGATTTCTACAGAACCAAACGTTTGTCGCCCGTAGCCACCCTTCGGTGCGGGAGAGTCGCCAAATGAAAAGCATCGTCACCTTCTGCGGACAAACAGGGAGCAACGAATGAAAGGCATGCAATACTGGGGAGGCGGGAAACCGGTGATCCCTCTCGCCGCCCTCGGTCAGGGAGATTACGTGAAAGAATGGCTGATAATCGGGCCGTTTGACCTCTCCTCCAGCTTCCATCTTCGGCGTGAACAGGAAATCGGCCGCGCCGACGCAATAGATCTCGATCCCATTGGAGGAGAGAGATTCGTGAAACCTGTGGAAGGGGCCGCTCACGCGAACGCGCACCTTCCGGCCGGCTCCGCCACGTGGCGGAGGTGCAGCGGCACTCCCGTGATCGACCTCAGACGTCAATTCCCGGAATTCCCCACCGCCCTTGCGTACGCCGCCACATACCTGTGCGCCGACACAGACACGGACCTGCTCGTTTCGGCCAACGGGACGGAGGAGTATCACTGGTCAACTATGACGCTCATGCTGGACGGAGTCGAGTTCGGGAAAAACGATTCCCCGGCGCTGGTGCGTGTCCCTGCCGGAGAGCACCTTTTCCTGTTGAAAATCGGTGGAGGTGTCAGTGGACAGTACGCATGGAAAATTGATGTTCGCATGGGGGTTTTGCAGCCGCTTGCGGATGGGCTGGGGGCCGGTCTTGCCCGACTGACGGGATTCTGGAGGGGAAACGGTGCAAAGCCACGCGTTGAAGTCGAGGTAGTGCTCGCCAATCGGGAAGACCGAATCTTGCCCGTCGCCGCCATTTCGGCCCAGGTGAACGGGGTCGAACCCGGGCCTTCGGCGACGGATATCCTGCTTGCGCCGCGCACGGTCTCGTCTGTGAGGCTTTCGGCACCCGTCGGTAATCATCCTCAGGGTGCCACAGTGGGCTTCTCGGTCCGCTGCGGGGATAGAAGGGTAGCGGCGGAAGGCGAACTTCCCGAATTGCCCCCTGACTCGATCTTGCATGTGATGCAGGGATTCCACTGCGATCCCGTCTGGTTGAGCGATCAGCACCATTACAACCTCGTCTCCCTCGACAACGTCAGGCAACTTCTGGACGCCTGCATAGCGGATCCCAGTTATCGCGTGTTTCTTCACGAGATAGACTACCTGAAACCGTTTGTTGACGAATACCCGGATTACCGCGCGGTCCTGTTCGGGATGATCCAGAGCGGGCAGGTTGCTCTCGGGAGCTCGTACAACCAGCCCAACGAAGGCAACTGCTCGGGCGAAGCGCTGATCCGGAACATCCTTTACGGGTGCGGATTCCATCGGCACTTCCTCGGAGGCAGGCCAAGGATTTACCATGCGTGGGACGTATTCGGGCATACCCCTCAGCTCAGCCAGATCGTCGCAAAATCTGGCCTGAGCGGAGCTCTGTGGTCCAAACCCATCGTCGGATTTCCACCACTGTTTCGGCACATGGCTCTGGACGGCACCGCGTTGCCGCACATCCGTACGCTCTACGGCTGGGGCACGCACAGCATAGACCGCCTGCGGGAATCCACGGCCGGATTGGTGAAGGAAAAGGCATCCTTCGGTATCAAGCGCCATCTGGTGGTCGACGCCGGTGACTTCAGTTGCCCCACTGCCTGGATGGTGGGCAAAAGTGCTGAAATGTGGGACTCCTTGCCGAAAATCACCATGACAGGACCCGAAGCTTTCCTGAAAGGCGTTGCTGAAGACGGGTCAAAGCTCCGCGTCACAAGCAGGACGGAATCCCAGTACCACGTCGGAACGGTGCACTCACGCCCGGAGATGAAAATCGCGAACCGGATGGGAGAGAATCTGTTGACAGCCGCGGAACGCTGGGCAACCTTTGCCTCTCTGATGGGTGCAATTTATCCTGACAGGGCCCTCGACAAGGCGTGGCGCCAGCTTCTTTTCGCGGAGCATCACGACGCGTTGTCAGGCACTCCTTCTGACGTCTGCTACCTTGATCTCATGGGCGGGTACCGGGAAGCGCTGGAACTTGCGCGCGACGTACTGCGCCGATCCACCCAATACATCGCTGAAGCAACCCCGAAGCCTGACGCCGGGGTACCGGTGACGATTTTCAACCCTCTCAACTGGTCTCGCAAGGGTCTCGTGACCATTGAAAATTCGTGGGGAGACGACGGGATTACGGTTCGGGCGTTGGATGGAACCGCCATCCCGTGCCACGTTACCCGGAAGGAGATCTCATTCATCGCTCCTGAGGTACCGAGTGTGGGATACACCACGGTGGCAGTTCACATCGTGGCTGGCGACCGCAGCGAAAAAGCCGCCCCACAGGCGGAAGAGAACGTGCTCGAAAACGAGTTCTGGCGAATCACTCTCGACCCGCAGCGCGGCGGTGGAATTGTGAGCCTCGTTGACAAAGAGACGGGGCGGGAGCTCGTGGATCGCGAAAAAGGGGTAGGAAACGACCTCATCGCGCTCACTGAACGCGGCGTCAGGGGTGGATCGCCGTGGGAATTCTGGACAACAGGCGGAAGGAGCTACGCCTCGGAGCGACCGGCCTCGGTTCGGATCGAACGAACCTGCGTGGGAGACTCCGCGGTAATACACGGCGAACTGGCCGGTGCGTGTTCGTTCACCCGAACACTGACAGTGAGGCCGAACAGCCGGACCATTGAAGCTGAGGTGATTCTCCACGATTACCGGCGCGACGACCTGATGTTCGTAGGGACTTTCCCTGCCGCGATACGCGGCGCGCTTCCCGTGGTCGAAGACAGATTTGGAACGATCGTGACGAAGCGGAATCGTTTCGCTTTCGACTACCGCACGGGCGGCAACCACTGCTACTCTGATTGCGTGGTGACGCCGGTTTACAACTGGATCGCGAGCGGGTGGTCTGCACGGGTTGACTCCGGCAACGCGGCCCTGAACCTCGGGTTCATGGGGCTTGTCGTTCCTCACGATCAAGAACTTGAGGAAGCGATCGAACACCTGATGGCTGCTTTTGCTCACAGCGGCGTGACGTGCACACCCTATTTCGACGACGATGACATTCCGAGGAGGAAACCGCTTGAGGATATCTATTCGGAGCCGGGCTTTGAG
>JAKPPK010000377.1 GCA_029547385.1 Candidatus Latescibacterota bacterium | reverse complement strand
GGTTTCAGTCTCCGGGGCCTCCGCCTCGAGCTCGGACGACGAAACCGATATCTGCGGGAAGATCGGCCTCGGCGTCGATTACTTCATCACGGACCAGATCTCCGTTGGCCTCGAGGGCGCCTATTGGACTGGATTCAATGATTTGGACAACATTCGTTTCTATACCGTGACGGCCGGCGTCGCCTTTCACTTCTGATTCTGAGAAATAGGCAGTTTGTAATCCGCAGGGAGCTTGCCCTCCTTCTTCAATTCGGAGATCGCAAGCTCCCGCATCTTTTCTTCGACAAGCCTCTCCCGTGCAACCGCCTCTTCGGCCTTCTGCTTCTCTACAAGCTCCTGCGGCGTAATGGCCGGTTCCGGCGTGTTGTCTTTGGCGAGCCATTCAAGATATTCCTGATAGTCGCGGTTTGATTCATCATTTGGAATGAATGCGTTGTCTGCAATACGTTTGACCCCAAATAATGTTAGTTTGTACATATACCAACCTCACTTACAGTTCTGCATCAACAACCCAATGATATTGGGTCGGAGTAGTGAGCGCCGCCGACGACGACGATATATAACTAAAGCCTGACGTTTCAACATAACCAACGGAACTTGCTACACGGTCAGAACCGTTGGAATACACATAGCCACTCGCTCCGTCTACTGGCGAATAAATAGTCATGGTGGGAGCCGCACGCTTTTCGACCTTGAAACGCTGTCCGGGAACCTCGCTAGTTGATATAACCGGAACATACGCACAACCACGCTGCGTTGCAGTTCCCGGTGCTGTACCAGTTGCGTACGACTTTTCGTAGTACCGCTGACACAGAACAAGTTCCTGCGCGTAAGGACGGTACTCAAAGGGAGTCGCCACGCTTCCCTTCTCAAGCTGAACGCCGGTAACCCCGAAAGCATCCGACGTGCTCTGCATCACATTTACTTGACTTGATGTCGCCAGGTACGCTCCTGACTGCCACGCATTTGCCGTCGCGTGGTAATTGGAGCCACAGGCCATCATCCACCAGACCTTCAGCCCAACGCCGTTGGTATAGTTCCAAGTCCCGCCCGAGAAATCAAACGTCACGGTTATGGTCTTATATTCCCACGTTGACGCTTGGTTGATGGTGTACGTTGCGATGTATGCCCTGTCGTTTCCACTGTTTGTAAACGCTACGCAATACGTCCCGGTCCGTGTAGAATACACCCAGAAGGACAAGGTGCACGTTTTCCCGACCAGAGGCGCAAAGTCATACCCTTCGATTTTGGTGCAGAATCCGGCGTACTGCGCCGCCCCGATGGAAGTATCGGCCGTGGAGACGGCGGCATAGGTGGAATACCTGAACCCGGCCGGAACGGATGCGGTGTACTGGGAGAGGGTGAATGCCCCGTCTGTCTGGTTGTTGAGGCTGAACCTGTCGACCAGATAGGTCTCTCCGGCGCTTGCGGCAACACTCGTCCCGCGCTGTGCTATCCTCATGTCGCCGTTAATAATGACGTTCCTCCGGTAGATTCCTGGCGTCGCATACAGCTTCGCTGGCGTCACGATCCTTGCGTCGTCTGTTCCGGCGTCGGTTTCGCCCTGGGTAGCGATTTCAGCGATGCCCTTGGCGGATTCGGAGGCGTCGGAGGCGTCGGGGACGCCGAGCGTCGCCCGGGCCG
>JAKPPK010000418.1 GCA_029547385.1 Candidatus Latescibacterota bacterium | reverse complement strand
ATTCCTGCCTGGCCACCACGAGGTTGTATGGGACGGATATGACGCTATGGGTCGCGCGGTTGCCAGCGGGGTGTACGTCTACCGGCTGGTGGCGAAAGAGGGAGTGGTGACGAGGAGGATGGTGCTGGTGAGGTAAGTGAGGGTACGGGCGCCAAGATGCAGGGGCCGACCCCCGTGTCGGCCCGTGTGTCCACCCGTGATCATAACGTGTGTGCCGGCGGGGGCGGACACAGAGATCCGCCCCTACGTTTCAAGGGGGCGCTCTACTTTGTTCCCCCGCGGTCCGGTGCATATTCAGACAGGGGCGCGTTGCCGCGTCAAAAAACCTTCCTGCTGTCCACGAGAATCGTCACGGGGCCATCGTTCACAAGAGCCACCTGCATCATGGCCTGAAAGCGGCCGGTTTCCACGCGAACCCCGAACGCCCGCACGGCGTCGCAAAATGCGTCGTACAGTCGCTTACCCTCCTCGGGCCGCGCGGCTTCGATGAAGGACGGGCGCCGACCTTTGCGGCAATCCCCCAGGAGCGTGAACTGCGACACCGCCAACAGCGCCCCTCCGGTTTCGAGCAGCGACCGGTTCATTTTGCCGGCGGCGTCCTCAAAAATCCGCAGGTTTGCGATTTTCTCGGCCATGTAGGCCACATCCGCGTCGGAGTCGCCCTCGGCCACGCCCAAAAGCACGACAAGTCCGGGCCCGATGGCGCCGACGGTCTGACCATCCACGGCAACGTGTGCCGAACTGACCCGCTGAACGACCGCGCGCATGGGGACTACGCCTTTTCCGTCCCGCTGGCCGGGCGCCCCGTCCACAACGCGGGATCGCCGTATTTCATGAACGCCCTGGAAGCCGTCTCCTGATACTCCGGCATGAGCCCGATTGCTTCGTTGGAGCCGTAGTACCCGGCGATGACGCCTCCCCCGAAGGGTAGCGCCAGTTTCTCGATGTATTCCCGCGCCGCTGCTTCAATGCGCGCGTGGTCGCGGGTCTGGAGGGTCGTTTGAATGTCCACCGGCGACCAGATATGCATTTTCCCGCCGTAGTGCTCGGCCAGCCAGTCAATACCGTGAAGCTCCGGCTGATCGAACTTGAAGGAATCAATCCCGACCTCGATCCAGTCGCCTATTACGTCGCGCACGAAACCGCATGAGTGGAAATGGATGCTCAGACCGCGGCTTTTCGCCACTCCGCACAGGCGGGCGAATACGGGCTTGAACAGCCGGCGGAACATGGGCGGGCTGACAAGAAGGCGATCCTGCGTGCCCCAGTCTTCGCCGGTAGAGATGCCGTCCACGCCAATGTCGGCGTACCGCTCGATCACCCGTTCGTACACGTCGGCGATACGGTTCAGAAGGTAGGACACACGGTCAGGCTCTTCCGCGCAGTCGCGAAGGAACACCTCCATACGCCGCATGTATCGCGCGGTGTCGAAGGTCCAGCTCATACCACCGAGAACGTAATACCCTTCCGCATGGTATTGCTTGACTTCGGCGGCGGCCTTTTCGAAAAGTTCGGCCCTGTCGAGAATCGGGAACTCGTACGTGTCAAGAAGGTCCCAGCTATCCTGAATGACGCCCTTGTACACCTCGCCTTTGGTGATGCTTTCGAGACGGCGCCACGTGTTTCCCCACATGTCGATCATGTCCCAGTACCCGTCGCGCTGGGTCCACGGCTGCTGAACGCGATTGGGTGCAGGATCGTGGTGCACGCCTCTGAAGTCACTCGGAAAACCGGCGCTGCCCATTCCAAACGGGATGCGCGGAGGATATGCGAACGCGAGGCTCATCTGAACGATTTCACGCGGTGTCATGCCGGGGCTCCTTGCGAAGGCAACGGTGCGAGAGAGTATGCGTGGTCTGAATGTACCGTTCGTCGGAAAAAATCGGAACCGGACGGCATGGTGCCACCTCGCGGTGGAACGGGGGGGTGTGTATATTTTTGAGTACGCGCAACCAGGCGTTGCGAACTCCCGTCGTACCGTACTTCGTGCGAGCAGATAGATCCGATGCCGTGTGGCCTGATCCGGGTATTTGCCCTTCTGTGTATGCTTCCGGCCTGGAGCGCGGCGCAGGTATACTCGTTCGAGGAAGACGCTCCCCCCGATTCCTCCGTTGCGCCTCTTGATTCCGCCGCCGTGGAACGCACCTGGAACGCGGTGTTGTCCGGTGCCCGGCAACACAGCCCGGGGCTTGTCCGCCCGTATGTTGCGGAGCGCTACAGAAACACGCGGCTTGTCACCTCACTGGTTGCGCTTGGCTCCGTGCAGCGGTTCCGCGTACTGCGGATGGACGTGTATCCCGCATTCGCGCGGTTGAACCTTGAAGTCACGGAGAATTTCCGGCGTTCGTATCACTCGTTCTACTTCGTCAGAGAGAGTGGTAAGGTAGTTCTTACCTACCGCTGGCACGCGTACTCCCAGCACTGGGTGGAACGGCGGTCTCCTCATTTCACGTTTGTCTACAACCCGTACAAGGATTCCATCGGAAGAGGGGTAGCCGTTCCGACCAACATGGCGGCAACCCTGCTTGAACGGCACCGGGCCGCAATGGCGAACCTCCTGAACCCGGCCTCCACGGAGCGGATATACATCTACCTGGTGAACACCAAGGCGGAGATGATGAGCCTTTTCGGCTCTACGGCCGACGAAGCGTTTATCGAGCCGGAAACCGGCGCCATCGTGTCGGATTTCCCCCACGGGGTTTTTCAGCTCGTAACAACGCGGCTCCTGTTTCAGGTGTCAGGGGATTCGCTCGGTAAGCTGAATAGTACGGGAAACGATCGGTTATGCCGCCTTTTTATCAACGGTGTTTCGACGTTCGGAGACGGGAACGGCGGATATGTAAGGGGGAAATCGGCCGTTTTCATGGTTCGCACATTGATTTCGCAGGGGCGCTACATTCCCCTTCGCGACGCGCTCTCCAGCCCCGATAATCCCCTTGTGGTAGCAGAGGCGGGCGCATTCGTCCGGTTTCTTGTCAGCGAGTATGGCGCTTCGAAGTTCCGGTCTGCCGCGCGTTCCATTCACCGCGACACGGATTTCATACCCGTGCTGGAACGGGTATATGGCGTGAGATTTCCCGCTCTGGAACGTGATTTCAGGGTGTGGGTCGTCCGCCAGAACGAGGAGGTGCTGGAGCCGTCCGAACTGGTGGAGTTCCGCATTCTCACCCACCTGTGGGATGTCCAGCGTGTCGGCGGGACGCGTGTGTATGTGGATCGCGGGATGTCGTTCCCGCCGATATCCGCAATCGGACGGGTGATGACGTTGTTCCAGAATCGCGTGGCGACCCAGCCTGCCACGATTCCCTACATCTATCTTGCCGCGTCCGAAAACCAGCTTGCGGAGTTTTATATTCAGGGATCGGCGTACGTGTCGGAACACGTAATGATTGCGGCGTCGACGGAAGCACTGGAACGCGCCCTGCGCTCCAGGAGAGAACGGCGCTGAACGAGCTCTCCCCGCACTCCGGTCCGCGCGGCTGACTCGAAACTGCGCCCTCAACCCGCGGCGAAGTTCTCTCCCAGGCGCCGCTGGAACTCAGTGATGACCCTGCGTGCGTCGTTCCGTCCGTCCTGAACCAGCCACAGCCACACGAGGGGCGAGAGGACAGCAACCACGTACTCCCACCACGCAAACGACAGGTGCCACCCGAACACGGAGGTTCCGGCAACCTGCAGGGGGAAGGCGAGGAACACCACAGAGACACCGAGCAAAAGAAAGAGCGACATCACGGAGTATCGTGTCCGATACGTGCAGACCACTCCCGCCGGATGCTCGTGGAACGCGAAATGAACAACCATCCACGGCAGGCGGGTGGCGGTCCTCCTCATGGCGTGCACACTGAAACCTGCATTGCCGCCGTTGTGAACGCGACCCCATGCACACGGAACACCCTCCGTGCCCTTCGCAATCCCATTGATTGCCCTTTCTGCGTGTGCAAGGGCTTTCTGAACCGATTTTTCGGGTACGGGGAACTCTCCCCGGGGAAACCATGAGGACATGAGGCGGCCCCTTTGCCATTCAAGTGCCGTTCCACCACAGGTTTTGCCGCGACAGATACGACACGAACACACACATCACCATGAATGTACGAATCCACAACGGAATTCGTATTTTCACTTTAGCCTCACAATGTTGCTGTCGGGGGAATCCGATGCGAACGACACTGTTGCGCGTGTACGTCGAAACCTCCGTTTTCGGGGGCCGTGTTCGATGACGAGTTTCGAGAACGGAGCAGCGTGTTTTTCGAACACATGCACAGGCGGGCGTTTGTGATGGTTGTGTCTGACGTTGTCGTGCGCGAACTGGCCGGTGCACCGCCCAGAGTGCGAGCGCTGGGGGAGAAAATGCTTCCTCTGGCAGAAGTGGTCCCCGTCACGCAGGAAGCATTGGCCTTGCGGGACGCATAACTGTCGGCGGGTGTTCTCCCGCCTCCCGCATCCAACGACGCTCTTCATATCGCACTGGCCACAGTGAGCGGTTGTGGGATGATCGCGAGCTGGAATTTCAAACTATTCTGAACTACAGGAGAATTCCCCGGTTCAATGCAGTGAACGCTTTGAACGGGTACCCGGGGATCATGATTCATTCTCCTCTGGAGATCGTTGGCAATGAAGACGAAACGGAAACGCTTTGACTGCGTTGCAATGAAACGCAGGGCCGCGGAGCGCATCTATCGGGAGACAGCCGGGCTGACACGGGAACAGGAGATTGAGTACTGGCGGAGGAGTATCGACGTGCTCAAAACCCGAAAAGTGGTCACCCCGGAAACTCCCCGAGCCACCTGCTAAACTCCTTGCTTCTGCGGAATCGTGGACCGATGCAGGTTCAGAAAAAGCTATTTCACTGCGGAGACGTCCTCCTTGCAACCATGGACAAGGAGATTGAGGAGGTGCTCGCCGCGGTACACGCAGTGGAGTGGAGGGATTCCTTCGAATACACACACGGAGGCACAGTGTACCGACACCAGGCAGCGTACAATCTGGCGCTGGCAGCGGAATTCGGAACGATGGGCTGGGATCCGCAGCCTGTGCTCCGTACGGACCCGAAACTCATCGGTGATTTCCGCAAAGGGCTGGTGTTCGTCGAGGTTCAATTCGGTAACGCGGCGGCACTTTACCGGGATTTTTACAAGTTCCGATACGGGTTGGCAAACGGTCTGTTGTCCCTTGCCGTGCTGGTTGTACCGTCTGACCCAGTCCGGTTTTTCCCGACCAGACGGGGAAGCGTTCGGAACATGGCGGACTTTGGTCTTGCGGACCGTTGTCTTTCCGTGTTGCCCGTGAACGTGCCAACATTGCTACTCGGGCTCCTGCCGGCAGCGTAACAGAACCCTTCCCGGAGCCAGATTCCCCGCTCTTCTCTGACCCTCCTTGCTCCCTGACAGGGTACCATTACACCCTATGGTACCGGACGCTCCAACCGGAGGGGTTACCGCGGAAAAGGAGTTACGCAGATGAACGCAGTCCTGATCGAACGGGCGCACGAACTGGGGTTTCGTGAGGTGCCCGAGGCTCCCATGGGAGACTACCACGCCCGGACGCGGCTCGTTGCGGGCAGTATCTGCAACAGCACGGACGCGAAGCTCCTGCACGGCACCTTTCCCGGATGCACCGCATTTCCGGCGGTTCTGGGCCATGAAGCGGTCGGCGAAGTGACGGCAGTTGGCGCGAAGGTGCGCAACTATCGCGTCGGAGATCTGGTCATTCGGCCGCGGGTATGCTTCCCGCCCGAGTTCAACATCAGGGAGTATTTCGGCTCGTTTGCCGATTTCGCGTACGTGACCGACCAGTGGGCAATGGACGAGGACAATCCGCCCACCGGTGCTCGTGCGTTCGGCCACCCGCAGCAGGTGCTTCCGGCGGGCACCGACCCCATGCTCGGCGTGCTCTCCATCACGCTGAAGGAGACACTGAGCTGGATTCGACGGTTCGCCGTGGGCAAAGGCCACCGCGTGCTCGTGTTCGGAACAGGGCCGGTGGGAACCGCTTTCGTGCTGTTTTCACGCATGGCGGGCGCAAAGCAGGTGATCCTTGCCGGCCGCACGGAGTCCTCGATCCGGCGTGCGGCAGAGCTTTGTCATCCGGATACCTCCGTGAACGTGACCGACCCGCATTTCGTCGCGCGGGTTCACGAGATCACCAACGGCGAGGGTGTTGATCGAGCGATTGAAGGGGTTGGCGACACGAGTGTGATAGATCTGGCGGTTCCGTGCCTCTCTCCCGAAGGCCAGATCGGATTGTATGGCGTCGCACCCAGCACGCAGGCAAAGGCTCTCCACGCGAATCATCCCCGCGTTCGAGCTATCAGCCCGGACGAATCTGAGGTGCACGAGGAGTTCTTCTCGCTTGTGCGGGAAGGTCGCATTGACGCCTTCGCGTTCCTTTCCCACCGATTGCCCATCCGGGATATCGGCCGGGGATTCAGCCTTCTTGCGAACAGGGAAGCCTTCAAAGTTGGACTGGACTGGTGAAAGGGGTAACCACATGGCGCGAACATTCACGGCGGTCGTATTTCCCGAGGCGAATCGGGCGGAACTGCGCGAATTTCCTCTTCGCGCGCCGCGAAAAGGCGAAGTTCTGGCTCGGGTCGTGGTGTCCGGGGTAAGTATCGGCACGGAATACCTCGTGCTTTCGGGGCAGTTTCCGAACCAGAAGTTCCCGTGCCTTGTCGGCTACCAGAGTGTGGGGGTGGTCGAGGAAGTCGGCGAAGGCATCTCTCATCTTCGGCCGGGGGACCGGATCAGCATCGGGTCGTCAGAAATACCGGAAGGCTACCACGAGGGGGCCGGGGCGGCGCATTTCTCCCACGCGGTGATTCCGGCGGAACCGGGCAACGACCGGGCGATCATCGTCCCGTCGCACGTGTCGGACGACGCGGCCTCGTATTTCGTTCTGGTGAGCGTGGCGGTCGAGGGCATCCGGCTGGCAAACGTGCAGCGCAACGATCTTGTCGCCGTGGTTGGCCAGGGTGTGCTTGGGCAGCTTGTAGCGCAGATCTGTCGCCACAACGGCGCCACGGTGTTCACGAGCGATCTTGACCCGGCGCGCGTGGGGATTTCCGCCCGTTACAGCGCCCACAGGGCATTTGCCCTCGACGTTCCGGCGTTTGACGAAGAACTTCGCAAGGTGCAGAAAAAAGGCGCGGACGTGGTGTTCGAAACCACGGGCAACACGAAGGTGTTCGATCAGGCGCTCACACTCGCGCGCGATTACGGCACGTTCGTGGCGCAGGGGCATTACCCGGGGAACCTCACATTCCGGTTTGTTCATGCGCACTGGCGGCATCTCCGCATGATGTTCCCGTGCGGGAAAGGCAAGACGTGGGAGAGCGTGGAAACCATGGCGCGAGGCATCGTCAATGTGGATTCGCTCATCACGCACCGCGTCAGCCCTCAGGATGCGCCGGACCTGTACGCGAAAATCGCCGCGCGGTCGCCGGAGATTCTCGGCGCGACAATCCGCTGGGCGGAGAGGTAAGGCTTCAAGGGCCGCCATTTGCACAGCCCGGGGCATCGTCCCGGGCGGGGGAAAACAAAGGGACACGACGGAGCGTGTCCCTCCATCCTGTCGTCGGTCAGGCACCGAGTTTCCATGGAAAAAGGGGACGGCGCCGCGCCCGCTATTTCTGTGCTCATTCCGCTCAAACTGCTACTTCTCGAACTCCGGCATCTCTGACAATCCGGCCACATCGCCCGCGCGCTGGCGGATGAGGTAGGCTTCCAGCCATCCGCGGTTCTTGCGCGGGAAGGTGGTGGACATGATCACCTTCTCGTGGTCGAGGTTGTTGATCCGCTCGTTTGCCGCGCGCAGGGCGTCGAAGCAGTTTTTCAGTGCCTGCAACGGGGACATGCGCTCGGGGTTGAGGTCCGGGCTGAAGTAGCCCTTGTACCCGTGCATCTTGAGTACGTACAGCGCCGCTTCGGTCTGCTCGGGGGAAAGCACGCCGACGTTCATGTCCTGATCGTAGTTGCCCAGTGGCTGGCTGTTCCAGTGCGTGTGCGCCAGCTTGCCATATTCGATGATCAGGCTGAAGCTGTAGGCGAGGTCCTCGAAGCCCATGAGCATGTGCCCTACTTCCGGGTTCATCGCCACAAGTGCGTGCCCTTCGGCCAGAATCGCCTTGTTTTCCGGATGCTCGAGCAGGGACTCCACCTTTTGTGCGAGCAGAAGGCCTTCATACGTGGACCCGTAGATTATCCGTCCGCGTGGCTCATAGGGCTTAGGTTCCATGCAGACGCGCACACCGGGCACGCGGTCCATCGCTTTCGCGAGGTTGCGGGCGAACCGGTCGCGCATGGCGATAAAGTCGATGCCGAAGTTGTTCTCCCAACCGTCAATGCCGGGCCAGTGGATGACGTGCGGCGTGCCGGTGTCTTTCGCGAACTTGAGCGCCCGGGCGAAGATGTCAATCGCCTTTTCCTGCACCTCGGGATACGGCGACGAAAGCGCTCCCCACTCGAAGTCTTTGTCGTAGAAGAGTGCGGGGCCGAACCCGACGAGCTTGATGCCGGTATCCTTTTCCAGTTGCTGGTAGTGGTGCCAGTTGCCCTCGTTCACTTCGGTCGGGTAGTGCGCCTCGACGCCCTTGAGGCCGTATGGGGCGAGTTCTCCTGCCAGTTTGAGCCGCTCCGGTATGCTGAGATTCGGCGTGTACCGGTCGTGGAATCGGCCGCCGCCCGGCGCGAAGAACCAGACACCGGCGGCAAAGTTGAGCTCGAGCGAGAACGTCTGCAGGTGCCGGATCAATTCCTCCGGCGTGCGGCGCTTCGCCTGCGCCCGGATATCGACAACAGCCATGGGAATCCCTTTCATTGACGACTTTGGTGTGAACGCAGACTCACATCCCGTCGTAAGAATATCCGTACGCAGCCGGTGCGGGGAAAGGGAAGGCGGTCATCCCCCGATTGGCGCGTCTCTTTCTCACACGACGACCGGTTGCACTTCGCGCGGTCTGGATTCCCGGCTTTGCGGGAATGACGGCGTTTCCAGGAGGTTGCGCGTGCTGTGCGGTCGTCTCGCAAACGGAGGCTGTATCGAGACGACGGAGGATGGCCTTACTGCGTCGACGCGGCGGCGTTTCGACAGGCTCCCGCTCGCGGAAGCACGCTCAACGACCGTGCGTACCTCGGGTGTTTGCGGGTAGCTGCACCACAACGCAGGGGCCGACCCCTGTGTCGGCCCCTATGTTCTCCAAAACCTGGTCCTCAGGCGCGGATTACCTCGTCCGGGGTAACGATGAGGTCCACGCGCCGGTCATGGCTGTTCACGGGGACGGCGTCCACAATCTGGAACGCGTGCGCAAGGGCGATTTTCGGGGTGGTGACCGTTGAAAGAAACCGGTCATAGAACCCCCCACCCATGCCAAGGCGGTTGCCGGAACGGTCGAACGCGACGCCGGGGACGATGACGACGTCAGCCGTGAGGGGATCTGCCGGCTCCGCGTCTCGGGGTTCAAGGCCTCCCCAGCGCGTACGGGCAAGCTGCGTAGCGGGCGCCAGGAACACGTGCCCCATCTCGCCGCCTTTGCCGACGACCGGCACAACCAGTTTCCGGCCGTTATCATGGCACCACCGGATGATCGGCAGCGTGCGCACTTCGCCCGGCAGTGCACCGATGTAGATGTGCACCGTCCGCGCGTTGTGCCACTCGGGGAGGGTCAGGAGGCGCGCGAATATCCTGCCGGACGATTCCTCGCATTCCGCCTCGCTGAACTCGGCCCGGCGCGCTTTCATCTCCGCCCGGAGTACCGTTTTTGCCGCCCTGATGTCGGGTTCCACGTCGTCATAGCTCCCACTGGATGCTGAGAAACGCGTTTCTCGGCGCCGCCGGGATGAAGTAGGGCGTCGCGTAGATGGCGTTCTGCGATGCGGCCGCGTACACGTCGTCCACGTACCCCGAAGCCTCATACAACCGATCGAACAGGTTGTTGACCGAAACCCGTACCTCCATCCCCTTCAGCCCGAAGCGTTTTTCGATCCGGTACGCGAGAGATACGTCAGTGACGTGGTACGGAGCGATGGAATTGGCAGTGTTTTCTGCGTTGTCGAGGTACTGCCGGCCCACGTACCGCCATGTGGCGCCGAGGCTCCACCCGCCGTGCGTCAGCCGGGCGCGGGCGTTTGCCAACATGGTGGGGAACCCGGCGATGCGGTTGCCGTTGCGCGGCAGGGAAACGGTCTGCCAGGCATCCCAGTCCATCTGGTGTTCGGTGTAGCGCACGAAATGGTCGTTGTTGATGCTCACGTTCCCGCCGAGTTCGAGGAAATGCGCCGGCGTTGCGGTCGCTTCGAGCTCGATTCCCCGGTGCACCGAACGATCCGCGTTGCCGGTGACCGGGTTGCCGCTGGCTTCGCTTATCTGCCCC
>JAKPPK010000408.1 GCA_029547385.1 Candidatus Latescibacterota bacterium | reverse complement strand
CTGATCAAGGTCTCGCGGGGCGTGTCGAAGGAATAGACCACAACGAGAGTCATTGGCGTGACGACATAACTCGTGACGGCGTCTCCCGTCCTCGTGGTGAAACTCGGGAACTGGCCCGCATCCTCACGGATGGTGTCCCATTCGGTCACATTGTCTCGGGCAGAATCGTGCCCCCACGATGTGGCGCACGATGGTTGGTTGTCTTCCGGGAAGATGAAGGGGGCCTCCCCGCGAACAGCCCATGTCTGGAGCCCTTTTCGCGGGGAAAGGCTGCGGAACGCGATGAGAGCCTGGTAACCGGGTTGCTCAACCGTGGTATAACTGGTAGCCTGGGATGAGTACGAACGAACGGACGGTACTCTCCTGGCCGCAAGATTACTTCCGTTCGATGTCGCAGAATTGTGCGCCGCTGCCGCGGCCACCCAGGCAATTCCACCGTGTTGTGCCGGCGCTGTTTCGTACCCACGCTCGATCCGGTCCAACAGACTGTCAGCCATTACGGAATACCAGGGAGCGCGCGACGACAATCGTTCGAAACCGAGAAGCAATGGGACCGCTTTATGCGTAGCATCCGGTATGTCCTGCCTCGTGGATACGCCCCGGAACGTAGTATACCGGTCGGTGTACATCCGTGTAACCCAGTCTGTGGAGCGTTCAATAACGGGGTCGAGGGAGTCGTCTTCCGTGGCGATGCGGTACCGTAAGAGATACTCGTACGAAATCATGGAGTAGCCGTTGCACGGCCCGCAACCTTCGAAAATCTGCCCGTTTTCGACAAACACATCCTGGGCTACACGTTCCCACACGGTCTGCGCGTCCGCGAGGTACCGTTCGTCACCGGTAGCGCGCCAGCACATCGCCATCACGGCACACCAGACCACACCCCGGTTACAACGGTGTTCGCACGGAGTCTCTCGAAGGAACTCCATCGCGCGCAAGAGCGTGTCCCGGTATCGGGACCGTTCCTCGGAAGTCAGCGCCTCTCTGACACACAGAAATGCGGTGAGAAGACACTCCAGTCGCCATGCCATTTCGTGGGTGCCGTACACGGAGCAGAATCGTATCGGGGTGAAGACGAATTCGCCCGAAGGGACCTGGATGCGCGCGAAGGCCTCCAAGCCATTTCGAACCGCACGCAGAATGTGTGAATCCCCCGAATACATGGACATGCGTTGCGCGTATCCATATCCGAACGCACCGATGGCGGCCGCGCTCTGCCTTCCGACGCCGTACGCCCACCTGTTCAACGGCGAGATGTACTTTTTCCGCTCGAACCTGTCCAATTCGGCAACTTCTTCGGGGACACCGGGCGAACCTTCGGGAACCGCGTGGCGGATGAATCCCGCCTCCACGTCAAAATGTGCCAGCAAATTCGCCAACGCCCGATCAAAAAGACGGAAGTACCGTCGAGCGCGGGCGGACACTTTCGCTGGAAAAAGAAACATTTCGAACGCAGGGTTGAGGTCTTCGATCATGGTTGGCCCGTCCCTTCCGGTTGCCATCACCACACGTCGGAAGCTTTGTCTGGTGCGAAAGGTTCTCGAATTTTAGATTCCCGAGGCGTCACGCAGCAACTGTCGAGGTACGAGGTACAATGAAAGAAATCCGCATACATACAGACGGTGCATGTTCCGGCAACCCTGGTCCGGGTGGGTGGGCAGCGATTTTGACGTACGGAACTCACCGCAAGTCTCTGTTCGGTGCAGAACCCGAGACCACCAACAATCGCATGGAACTCAGGGCAGCGATTGAGGCCCTTCGCGCGTTGAAGGAACCCTGCAATGTGGTTGTCGTGACGGATTCGAGGTATCTCCGGGACGGCATCACAAAGTGGCTTTCCAACTGGAAAAAGAATGGCTGGAAGACTTCGGCAAAGGATCCGGTGAAGAACCGGGACCTGTGGCAGGCACTTGATTGCCTCACCGGGGTTCACTCGGTCAGATGGGAATGGGTGGAAGGGCATTCTGGCGATCCGGACAACGAAGCCTGCGACGTGCTTGCGGTAACCGCGATGAAGAAACTGCTCAAGCGTGCACCGGCCGCCCGTACTCGA